>CAJXKU010000029.1 GCA_913055945.1 uncultured Lentisphaerota bacterium
TTTATAAAGGTCGGGATCTTGCGACTTCGTCGATCAATTGCAAACTGAGGCTCTGCACTGACAACGAGTACGAGCATTATGTTGCGTGCAACATAAAGTGAGCTCTGGATATCTCCGCAGCTGCAGAGCGGAGACGCCTTGTCGGTCAACGAGTCAGAGGCGACACGTTCTGGAATATCCGGGGTAGGCTTTGGTCATTGCTGGTTCGGGGATTATGGTATATAACAGACGGCAGGTCAGAAGTTCTGCGGTTAGTAATAGCGGTGGCGGGGTTATGACCGCCGACACGGCATATTCGGTCAAGATGGTTGGATTCTGAGTGTTGCTTGTAACATGGAGGTTAGAGCGGAGATAGGGGCCGAACGAGCCGTTTGTCGGCAGACGGGCGTATCAGCAGCCGAACATATTCACACAGACCCAGGAGAAAATCAGAATCATGGAGCCGGGGAAAGAAGTTTCAAGCCGGACGCGCATCCCATGGCGGATCTATCTGGTGGTCGCCGGCGTTGCGGTGTTGCTCTTCGCGGGAACCGCCTATGCGATCTGGAGTGTGCGCCATATTTCGGTTCAGTACACCCCCTTGCTTGAGGCCGCGGAAAGAGGCAGCTCTCACACAACGAACGCACATCTGTGGCTGGAGGAAGTGATTGACGGCGATCCCCACGAGTCGGGGCAGGACGTGTGGGAATTGTTTGATCGGGCTCAGCATTATGTTGAATGTATGTTGAACGGCGGGGAAAGCGAAATTGGCTACATTCGCCCGCTGCAGGAATCCTCTCTCCGTTCCCGGGCGCAACGCATCAAGGAATCATTGGAAGAGCTGGAGCAATTGGCCCGGCAACGGGAGCAGCAAGGTTCGATCATGGGCAGCGGTACCGAAGCTGACCAAAGGTTCGATGAATTGTTCAATGGGCTGATTTCGGGCTTGACAACGGTAGAAGCGAGGCTGAGGGAGAGGGTGGGGACAAAAAAACAGCGTATCCAGCAGACGGGGATCTTCCTGTTGGCCGGTATTCTGTTCGCCGGTATTGTGTGCGGGGTGGTGTTGGTAAGGTACGAAAATGAACGTCGCCGCCGTTATCGGGAGATGCTGAATGCGCGGCAGTATCTGGCGTGTACCCTGGATTCCATCGGGGATGCAGTCATAGCGACCGATGCGAGCGGGAATGTAACCCGGATGAACCCGGTCGCTGAAGGTTTGACCGAGTGGTCGTTCTCGGAAGCCCAGAACCGTCCGCTGGAAGAGGTGTTCCGTATTGTCAACGCCGATACGCGCGAAACAGCGGATGATCCGATCCAGCGGGTGTTGGAGAGTGGGAAAACTGTGGGATTGGCGAACCATACGATGCTGATCGGCAGGGATGGCAGTGAGCATCAGATCGCGGATTCGGGTGCTCCCATCCGCGGCCCGAATGGGGAGATTATCGGTGTCGTCCTTGTTTTTCGGGATGTCACCGAGCAATATCGGCAGCAGCAGCAACTGGAAGAAAGGGAGCGGAAGTTCCGGCAGCTTATCGAACAATCGCCGGACGCTATTACGTTGCATGACATGGATGGGAACATTGTGGACGTGAATGAAACAGCCCTCAACATGTATGGCTATAGCCGGGAGGAAATGTTGGCCATGAGCATTCCGGATTTGGACCCGGACTATACGTCGCGCGAAGACGGGGGGCGTTTCTGGGAAGAAATGGATACGGGAGAACCGTTTTTCTTTCAAGCCAGGCATAAAACCAAGAACGGCAATATCCTCCCCGCGGAGGTTATCGTCTCAAAAATCAACCTGGAGGACCATGTCTATGTTATGGCCATCAGTCGCGACATTTCGGAGCGAAGAAGATACGAGGAGGCGATACAGGAACGGGAGGAACATCTGCGTACGACGTTGTACAGCATCGGCGATGCTGTCGTGACTACCGATCTATCCGGAAACGTGGTGCGTATGAATCCGGTGGCTGAAGAGCTTACAGGCTGGGCCGCAGCCGATGCGGAAAGCCAGCCGTTAAATCGGGTGTTCAATATAATCAACGCCAGGACCCGGGAGAGCGTGGATAATCCGGTGAAACGGGTGCTTGATACTGGACAAGTCCAGGGACTTGCTAACCACACAATGCTGGTGGCCGCAGACGGCAACGAGTACCAGATCGCCGATTCCGGGGCGCCGATCCGGGGGGCGAATGGAGAAATCACCGGTGTGGTTCTGGTGTTCAGGGACGTGACGGAAGATTATAACATGCGCGAGGCCCTCCGTCAGAGTGAGGAGAAGTTCCGGGATATCTTTCATCACGCAAGTGACGCGATCGTCGTTATGGATCTGGAGGGACATTTCGTGGAAGTGAACGATGTAGCGTGCCGCACGCTTGGGTATACGCGCGAAGAACTCTTGGACTTGACACCCAAAGATATTGAACCAAAGGCCGAGCCTGCCGTTATGCAGGAACGGATACGGGCCATTAAAGAGGATGGGTACATCGTTTTTGAGAGTGAGCATACCCGTAAGGACGGATCGGTGTTTCCTGTTGAAGTAAAAGGGCGGGAAATTGAGTACGACGGAAGGCCGTGTGTGATCGGTGTGGCGCGCGATCTCACGGAACGCAAAGAAGCGGAGGAGGCTCTCCGGGAAAGTGAAGAACGCTTCAGGACGGTGCTGGAGAATCTGGCCGCCGGTGTTTTTGCGCATGACCTGGACGGACATATCGTGTTCGTCAATGACGCGGCATGCAGAAGTACGGGATATACACGGGAAGAATTGCTCTCCATGTACGTGTCCGATATTGATCCGAACGCTGTTTCCCGGCAGGATGCCGAACGTATATGGCATAAGATGGAGGTGGGTCAATCTACCAGAATCCGAAGCAGCCATACTCGAAAAGACGGCAGTCAGTTTCCTGTGGATATTCATATTACAGCGGTTACGCTGAGTGGACGGCGGATCATTCTGGCCCTGGCGTTTGATATCACGGAAGACCTCCGGCGTGAAGAAGAGTTGCGCAAAGCTCGGCAACACCAGATTGAGCATGAACGCCATCGTGCCTTGGCAGAAATGGCCAGCGGGATTGCCCACGATTTCAATAATGCGCTCTCGCCGATCCAGAGCTACGCTGAATTGCTTCTGGAAAATCCCGAGAAACTGGACGAGCGGGAGAGAGCTCTGCGCTATCTGCGCCATATTCAGAGATCGGCCAGTACGGCGACCGAAACCGTGCGTCGGATGCGCAAGTTTTATCAGCCGCGTGAAGAGGAGAATTTTCTGCCGGTGGATCTGGATTACGTGGTCAGGGAGGTTGTTTCGATTACTCAGCCACGGTGGAAAGAGGAGGCGAAGGCCGCCGGAAAAGATGTAAAGTTGAGTACGGAGCTCAACGCTGCCGGAGAAGTTGTGGGCAATGAAGCTGAACTGCACGAGATGTTGACGAATCTTATTTTCAACGCGGTGGACGCTATTCCGGACCAGGGCACGATAAGTATTCGAACATACCCGGCGGAGGACGCGCACGTTGTGCTGGAAGTCAGTGACGACGGCATGGGTATGTCTGAAGAAACCCGGCAGAAATGTCTCGACCCGTTCTATACGACTAAAGGGCCCCAGGGTAGCGGATTGGGACTGTCTACACTGCAGGGTGTGGTGCAGCGGCATGGCGGGGAGTTGCGTGTGGAAAGCGTTGAAGGTGAGGGCACAACTTTCCGTATTCGACTGCCGTTGCGGGAACAGGTCGAGGAAGAAGGAGACGTCGGGACGAGTCAAGCAGACAACGTTGGTTCGTTAAAGATATTAGCAGTCGAAGACGAGCCCTCCCAGCGGGAGGTGCTGGAAGAGATCCTTGCCCTGGAAGGGCACCGCGTGCACTTGGCGGCCGATGGGAAAGAAGGGTTTGAAAAGATCAGGGAGGATTCGTACGATCTGATGATTACAGATCGGGCGATGCCGGGGATGAACGGCGACCAATTGGCGGCGAAAGTGAAAGAACAGAAGCCGGATCAGCCGGTCGTTATGTTGACCGGATTCGGCGACATGATGGAAGCCGGGAATGACTACCCCCGTAACGCGGACTATCTCATGAAAAAGCCGTTTAGCCGGGACAGCCTTCGGAAGGCCATCAGACTTATGCTCGGATAAATGCACTGCGTGCATTGCATGCAGCGTGACAAATATATCCTGGATGTGGACGACTGGCCGAAGCTTGTCAGCGCAGGGCGTCAGTTTACAATTGATCGACGAAGTCGCATGAGTATACTGATCCTCAGAACTCACGCTCGTACCGCGATGCTGATGACAACCTGAACGCCGGGCGTAGACAGCACCTGTCCTTGGGGACGGGCGTCCTCGCCCGTTGTATGGCGCATATGAAAACGGCGGTGGACCGCCGTCCCCAAACCTGTCGACTCAGACATTCAGGTTGTCATCCGACGTGAGTCTGGATCACCGAAGAAGTCTCCGGCTTACTCGTAGTTAATGCAGTTGATACTGGTGAAAAGTACTCCTTTACCGTCTGTGATAAGATAGATGTCTGCAGCCATCTAACAGTACGCTATTTTTCCATTTTCTGTCCAGTTTTTCTCTCTCCGTGCTCGCCGTGTCTTTGTGCGATCATAATATCCATAATCCATGCGTATTATCCTAAAATTCGCAGTTGATTTTGTGGCTGCATATGCAAGGCAGCGAGACGAAGCTGTAGCTCCTACTGCGAGTCGATGGTAACGAAGCAGATGCAGCCACAAAATTAACCCTACCGGGTAGAAAAACCAAAGAACTAAGTTTCACCCGATGGGTGAAACGCTCAAAATAGTAACACCTTATAAAAAAACTAATAACACCTCCTTTGGTTTTTCTGCTGCGGATTTTAGGTTTATGTTGTGTGAACGCCCTGCGTTACTACAGATTTTGCGGGGATGCGAACGAATGAACCGTTTTTGCAACATAACGTGAGGAGGAGCGGGAAGAGCGAGATTCCCAAGAGGCAATCCAGAATTGGGAAAACCGGTTTGTTCATTCCATGACCTGCGCTATCGCCTTCTGCAGGCTTTCCCTGGTAAAGGGTTTCGACACGAGAGCATCCACGCCTTTCGGTTTTCCGCCTGCAGCATCCATTGTCTCACCGAAGCCGGTAACCATGATGACCGGCTTGCCGGGGACCTGCTCCTTTACATGTTTTGCCAGTTCGTCGCCACGCATCCCGGGCATCGCCCGGTCGGTGACGATCAGATCGTACGTTCCGGCCTTTAAATACTCCAGCGCATCAGCACCGTCTGCTGCAGCATCTACACCATACCCTTCATCGCTCAGGAGGTCGTATAACATCTCGCGCTGAATTTCGTCATCCTCTGCTACAAGGATCTGCATGGTGCGGTTCTGGCGGCTTTCGTTCTGATTCTCTCCTTCAGGGCGACTTTGAGCGGGCGGCAGTATAAACCGGAAGGTCGTGCCTTGTCCTTCCGTACTCTCCAGCGTCATATCCCCGTCGTGCCGCTGAATAATGCCTTTGATTGTGGCCAGGCCTAACCCGGAGCCCCCAGGGCCTTTCGTGGTATAGAAAGCGTCCAGGCATTTCTTTTTTGTCTTTTCACGCATACCCACGCCGTTGTCGCTGACCTCAAGCACAACACTGCCGCGGTCCTGCTTTGTTGCTATTCTGATCACCCCGCCTTTCGGCATGGCATCTACGGCGTTGAAGATCAGATTCGTCAGGACCTCATTGAGTGCCGCCTCGCTTCCCCGGACGGGAGGGAGATCCCCCAACTCCGCCTTAACATCAATGTCTTTGCCGTTCGCGGATGCTTCTTCTTTCCAGCGTGGTTGTGTTATAGACACAGCGTCTCTGATTACAGCGTTCAGGTCGATATCAGCAAAAGTCTCCTCTTCGTCTGGACGGAAGAATTTACGCATGCGTCGAACGGTTGCAGCGGCGTGGCTTGCGGATTTATGAATATGCTTCAGGTAGCGGAGTGTTCTCTCGCGATCATCCAGGATTTTCGGCTTGTCGATAAGCATTTCTGCGAATGCCTGGATTGGGTTAAGGGCGTTGTTGAAATCGTGGGCGATGCCGCTGGCCATCGTGGTCAGGGCCTGGCGCCGCTCTTGCTCAACTAACTGCTGTTCTGCCTCGCGTAAGTCATCCAGCGCCTTTTGCAGGTCCAGCTCCGCCCGTTTACGCTCTGTAATATCGCTCAATGCGATCAGACAACGCCAGTTCCCGGTATCAGAGGCCTTCGCCGGGCGGCAGTCGAGTCTGGTGGTGACCGACGTCCCGGCGTTCGTCTGAAGCTCGAGTTCAATTACTTGCTTCTCCCCGCTTGACTTCAACGCGCGGCGATGCTGCAACCATTGGGTTTGAATGTCGGGATGCACAAACTGTCTGAATCTGCAGCCGTACAGATTGCCCCGTTCCGTTTCAAGCATAGAGGCGGCAGTATGGTTGACTTCAGTAATCATATCGTTCTGGTCGATGGTCAAATAGCCCACAGGAGCGAAATCATAGAGCTCGGCGTACGCATCGCGGGATTCGCCCAACTGGCGATAGGCCTCCTGTAGTTCCTCGTTCTGCATCTCCAACTCTGTCTGGTGGAGTTGCAGTTCATGGACAAGCTCCTGCACATCGGCTGTATTCATTTCGGGCTTAGTGGCGGGGTTGGTCTGTAGGAGTTGTTCGGCCCGTTCGCGTAAATTCTGCTTAGTCATAGAGATTCGCCCCTCACGTCGTCGGTAGTATCATTGGCGAGCATCGGTCGGGTCAGTGCCGTGTGTTTGGTGGGCGAGTGCTGTATGTGTTGATTCGGCCTCGTGACGCGTTTCTCCGTAGGGAAAAGGCCCACTCATTGATCGGTTTGCGAACCCGATCCTCGCTGCTCGTTGCGTTCCGGTATAGGCCCGTCACATACAGTATGCTTAACCCTCTTCTCCTAGTCTTACCATACTCTCTGTGCTTACTCTATGCAAATATACGATCAATGACGCGCTCCGTAACGTGAAGGGGGTAAAAGCCGTATGTTGGCTCCCTGAGGGTTAAGAGCCCAGCAAATGTTGAACGTCTTCTTTTGAGAGATGTTTCGGCGGTTGCGCTGATTCGGCCTCCTCGAATATCGAAGACAGGACATCCTGCTTGTTTTGTCGCAGACTCAGAACTGTTTCCTCTATTGTCCCGCTTGCTATCATGCGGTAGATCATGACAGGTTTGTCCTGCCCGATGCGGTGCGTCCGCTCGACGGCCTGTTGTTCAGCCGCCGGATTCCACCAGGGATCATAGACAAAGACATAATCAGCTTTCGTAAGGCTGATGCCGGTCCCGGCGGCTTTGAGGCTGAGCAGGAATACTTCCGGGGTGTCCGAAGTGTTAAACTGTTCAATCCTTTCACCGCGGACTGATTGCGGCGTGTCGCCTTTGATGCTGTAGAACGGGATGTTGTATGTATCCAGTTGCCGGGAGATAAGATCCAGCATTCGGGCGAATTGTGTCACGATCATTACGGAATGGCCTTCATCGGTGATTTCTCGTAAATGATCCAGGAGGGAGGCCAGCTTCGAAGATGTCCGGTTCGTGTCATCTTCGGTCAGGCCGGGGTGACAACAGATCTGCCGCAGCCGGAGAAGGTCAGTGAGGATGCGGGAGGAAGTACTGCCTTCAAGGTTGTTAAGTGCTTTTTGCCTTCGTTGATCATAAATTTCCTTTTCGGATGGGGAGAGTTCTGTTCGCAGAACCTCTTCAGTAACGGGCGGCAGTTCCGGGGCGACGGCTTCTTTGGTACGACGCAGAAAGATCGGGCGCAGGCGTTGGCTGAGCTCTTCCTGTGCGTCGGTCCGCTCGTATGTGCGTATGAATTCTTCGCGGGATTCGACCAACCCCGGGTTCAGAAAGGAGGTGATTGACCACAGGTCCAGGGGGCGATTCTGCACGGGCGTGCCTGTAACAGCTATTCGGCAGTCAGCATGGAGCCGCTGTGCGCTTTGACGCACCTGGGTGTCGGGGTTTCTGATCTCCTGCGCTTCATCGAGTACGACGAACGCGAAGTGTTTCTGCGCGAATTCTTCTGCATCACTGCGCACCAGGCCGTAGGTAGTAAGAATCAGGTCGTAATTATGCTTCTGAAGCAAATTCGCACGTGTGCTCGGATCTCCCTGGTATACCGCCCAGGTAAGTTCCGGTGTATATTCGTTGATGTGTTGTTTCCAGACTGAGATCACAGAAGCCGGGCACACCACTAAGGCTGGAGCTGAAGGGATATAACTCTTGCCGGAAGTGTTCAGTCTCTGTATGCACTGCGTTTTGAATGCTGAGATCACGCCCAGCACCTGGAGGGTTTTCCCGAGGCCCATGTCGTCCGCGAGCAGAGCTCCCACCCCGTTTGCACATCGGTCACTGAGGAAGTTGAATCCTTCTACTTGATAATCCCGGAGGATTGTTCTGAATGAATCGGGTAAATCCGGCGTGATCGGGTCGGATTCGGCTAAAAGTTGCTCGTGCAGGTACATCGAGGTCTCGGCGATTTCAACATGCTCCCACTGACTTAATTGGCGCAGTATTCGGCGCGCGTATGGCCGCGGCAACGGTATGCCCGGAAGGAGGCCGTTCTCGGTGAGATCGTTGCGGCGTGATTCGGTTTTCTCCAGCTCCAGTCTTATCCAACAGCCTTCCCGTGTATGGAGGATTTCCTGGTGCTCGCGGATGGCACGGCAAATGTCATCATCGTCGATATAGCCTTCTTCGTGCCTCCATTGCAGATGAGGGACGAGGACTTGCTGAGTCCGGTCGGTAAGTGATATCTCCGGCTTGGGCGCGAGCGGTCCCTGTAAAAGGTGTTGCAGCTGCGGCGAAACGGTTGCCTCGAGGCCGTTCGGCAGTTTCTGCCAGGCCTTGGCAAGGTTCTGCAGTGATTCGTGGGACAGATGCAGACGAGCGCATCCGTCCTGGCCGGGGCTTGTTCCCAGTTGTCCCCAGAAGTGCGCTAAGGTTTCAACCCCGGAGGGTTTCCAGATGGTGACAACGAATTGATTGTCGACATATCGTATACTGTCGGCCACGCGATACTGGCCGGGCAGGAGAACATGGTTTTCGCTGATGCCCGGGGTAATTGTGGCTTCGCCGTGCTCCAGTTCCGCGCTTATGAACAGGGGCGTTTCTTTCTCTTCGAAGGCAATATTTTCCCCTTGCAGCAGGTCCAGGCGATTTTCCAGTAAAGGACCGAGGTGCTGAGGGATATGCTCGGATTTCATGCGCGGAGATCGTTGAGCGAATATGTCCAGGAGCAGTTTCCGGGACACGGGAGGTGAAAACGCGAAAACGCTGTTATCAAACAGCGTTCTGCTGCCCTGCGCCCCGAGTGACTGCAGGGCTTCATGGAAATAGCACTGCTGTCCATCCGGCAGGGTAAGGACAGCTGAAATCCGTACCCAGTCGTCTTCTTCCGGCGTAAGTTCGAAATGGAGTCGCGGTCGGCATTCTTCATGAAAGATGGGCATCTGTGTTTCTTTTTCGTAGAAGCGATGAGGCGTGTGTGACCACGAGGCAAGCCATTGTTTGTACACGCGGCGGGATACAGTCATCACGTAAAGGTTCTGCCGGAAGGAGGGATGTTTCCGGAGTTGCGGAGCGAGCCATTTAAGGAAGCGTGTATCTTCCTCTTCGGGAAGGTGGACTTGTCCTCCTTTTTTGAGTTTTTGCGCCATATTGTAGATACGTTGCATACGCAGCAATTCACGTTCGGTTCCCTGAACGAGAAACACCCGCAACGTTACTTGTCCGGGGATATGATTGAAGTCCAGTTCTGCCTGGAGGCGGGGTGATCCGTCGCCGGCGGTGTGGGGGCGTGCGAGGCGTTCTGATGCCGGGGCGGAGGTCTGTCGGTTCTGTCCTTGAGTGCATTGCGGACTTCCCGGACGTTCTCCGGGTTGCTTAACAAGCGGGTTTTCGGACCAGATTTTTTCGTATTGGCGACATACGCCGTAAAACAGATGGGTGGCGGCGTAAAGATGTACGCATTTTCGGACGGATGCACCGCAGGTACAATGGCCTGACCACTGGCCGCGGTTGTATGTCCATTCCGCTTGATGCGCGCCTATTGTTAAGTATAGTGAGTTTTCATCCCAGTCAAGTGCTAACCGTGGTTTTCGCTGTAATATCCGTCTGCACGTTTCCTGCATGTGCGGCTCGAACCACGTTTGCGTGCGTTGCGCATCGGGCCAGTATTTCAGCCATCGGGGCGGGTTTTCCGGATGTGTAAGTGCAGGATCCGCGGTCATAAATATCTGTGAAGATTTGTGAGTGTTCTCTCAGGCCGTAACTCTTCGCATATGATCAGTCCTTTGCCGGTTTGTCCGGTGCCGACTGCTCGCTGTCGGAACCATCCGACTGGCCTGATTCGTCCGGCCGGTTCTCCTCACCGTCGGCCACTTCACTGATCCACTGCTTGATACTTTCGGCGGTTTGCCGTATCTTCCGCTTTACCACTTCCAGGCGCGGCGGGTCTTTTTCGGGGCTCGAAAAGGCGGGGTTCGAACGGTTCTGTTTATCGTGTTCGGCTTTCGCGCCGGCGGAGTCGCGTTCGTCAAGCTGTTCGGTTTCGTCTTTGGAAGGACGGTTTTTCAACAGTGAGTCATAGCCGTTTTCCCGCAAAGCGTTCCGGAGAGGGGCGTGCTCGTTGAAATCCTGCTCCTGCCAATCTCTGACATCGAGGAAGGTATTTTTCAGGGTGATGAAACGTTTAGATACCACGAGAAAACCGTTCCGCGTCTGAATCAGGTAATGGGTGGCACCCCAGTACACGGAGATTGCACCGAGGACGAAAAGTGCGACGGCTATAAGTGAGAGAATCTTTTTCATGACCGGGTTGAACTCCACGGGTATGGTCAATAATGCGCAGTGCCGTTCAGGTGCTGAGAGTGAACAGCAAAGGAAGATCAAAATAACGTCCTTGTGAATATAGCATATGCTTCCGGACAAACCAGCGTTTGAAGTTGCTACGGAGTAAAGAGAAACAATGCAGGGCCACGTCTTTACAGACTGCGAAGTTATCAGCGTTTCCGGGACTGCCGGGAAGATTTGCCGAAGAATGTCCGGGCTACCGGCCATTTCCCCCAAAAAATTGTTTGACAACGTCGTTTGAAGGTGTAGCGTATTGGGTACGCAGGCGGAAAAGGCAATCATTTTCGGGTGGTACGTGTGCGTCCAGCAGGATGTGGGAGCGCACAGGGAGGTTTACCAGGGGTGTGACTTTGAAGTCGCAATTTTTCGAAAGTGGTGTGTATTGGTCTGGAGAAGTCGGGATTGCAGGTTGCGTTTCGGTAAAGGCGTACTATTTTATGTTGTGAGGTGGTGAGAACGCTGGACGAAATGTCTGGATTGATAAAAGTCCGCGACAATGCCGCCGATGAACAGTGGGAACAGAGGGTGAGTTGGCCTCACCCCGGAAAAACAGAAAACCGTAAAAAAGAAGGAGGGTAGCGACATGATGGAGACACTGAGAAAGGGATTGCTTACAGCAGTGCTGGGGATTGCCGGTGGCGGAATGCTTGTGGCATCGGCACAGGAAGTTACGAATGAGAACTGGAAAGATCCGATTTCGAACCCTGTCTACAACGACAGTGCCGAACTGAAGAACCAGTTGGACCTGCAGTACATGTGGCAGACGCTGCCCAGTCACGTTCGGACGGTAACAGGCGCAAAACCGAATCTTGACGGCGACATGAACGTGGTTTCTCTGCAACTGGAGTATCGGCTCAATGAGCGTTGGTCCCTGCTGGCGAACAAGACCGGCTACATTGATTTTAATCCCGGTGATACCTTGAACAAGCGGGAAGGCTTCGCCAACGTGGCCGGCGGCTTCAAATACGGCTTCTGGCCCACGCAGATGGAACGGCTGAGCTGTGCGTTCCGCACGACCCTGGAAGCGCCTGTGGGCGATGATCAGGTGTTCCAGGACGGCGCCGGCAATATCAGCCCCGCTGTGATCGCCACCTACGAAATGGATCGGTTTGCGTTGAACGGGGTTCTCGGCGGCATTATGCCGTTTGACGCCAGCGAACAGAGCAGCCAGGGGTACCTCAGCCTGGATGCCGCGGCGAAGTTGACGGAGCGGCTGTCCTCGCACCTGGAAATGAACTGGTTCCGGGTCATTGAGCAAGGGCACGGCGATGCTGATTACGACAGTCATGCGGGCATAGAAAACGCCGTAGGCTTCGAAGGCGGCGATCTGATCAACCTTGGCGCTGCCGAAGCCGAGCAGCACAAGGATTTTGTGACCGCAGCGCTGGGTATGCGCTATCAGCTGCTGGAAAATGTGAATATGGGCGTAGCGTATGAAATTCCGTTGACGCCGAAGGAACTCGGCTTGATGGATGAGCGCGTCACCGCCAACGTAAGCATGCGCTTCTAAGAAACGTTCAGGTCCGAGGATCGTTAATATAAGGCGCAACGAAGAGCCACCTTCGTTGCGCCTTTTTTTATTGTGGGGAACCAGACAGATGCCGCGAAAAGGCACCTATGTTACGGATTGAAAGCAGCAAATTGGGTGTTGGCTGATCAAATGTCCTGGCAACATAGAGCAGTTTGACTGCAGAATAGGTACCCCCGGGCTTTGGTGGGGCGTACTGATTTTAGGCGTGACGAAGAGGGTAAAGATAAGGGTATGATAAGAGATTTTTTTAATAAAATCGGGCGACATGCGGCTGTGGCTTGCGGTAATTTCGAACGAATATTTGAAAACACCGAGAGCCTGAGTCCTTTACCCACGCAGACGATGCAGCTTCTCCGGGAAGTGAACAGTGAATCTCCGGATTTTGACAGAATCGATACGATGCTTACCTCGACCCCTGAAATCGCCGCGTACATCCTTCGCATGGTGAATTCAGCCGCTTCGGGGGTTCCGCACGAAATCAAAAATGTGCGGCACGCTATGGCGATGCTGGGGTTGCGAAGGATAAAGCAGCTGATCACAAGTGCAAGTGTCGTGACATCTCTACCCCAGCCATCAAGTACGTTGTTTGACCGGCAGAAGTTCTGGACAGACTCACTGGTTACTGCGCTTCTGGCGAGGAGTTTGACCCGACATACTTTCGCCGAGTATGAGGAGGAAGTCTTTATAAGCACGTTACTCTCTGAAATGGCCATTCCGGTGCTGTTGGTGGACTGGGAAGAATATTACGCTCCAGTGCTGAGAGAATGGCAGGAGGATACGCGGCGTTTGTGGAATATAGAACAGGCGTACTTCGGGTGGGATCACAGCCAGGCCGCTGTTTGGCTTGCCCAACAGTGGGGGTTCCCTGAAGAGATGGTCAGTTTAATCGGGACACACACATTGTCGGTGGACCTGCTGACGGGACACGATCTTGATAGAACACCGGCTGCGAGCATTGCTCTGGCAGCCGGATTTCCCAGTATGCTTAAAAATGTGAAACTAAGCTTGGTGGACTCGGCAATGAATGTCGCCTATATTTTGGGCATACCCGCAAGTGAATTGGCCACGGATGTCACACGGATTGAAGAGCAGTACGAGGATATGCGTGAAATGCTGGGGTTGCCGAAGCAGGGTACGGATCAACGCTTCCGCGAGTTGCGCGAAGCTTTCGAAGAAGCCGGGGAGAGAGGGTTATGACCCGGGGCGGGGACAAATCAGCAAATTCCGGACCTCAGCGCAGTTGGTTATACCGGCTGATTCGAGCTGTTACCAGATTACGTCTTAAATACCACTATCCCCGTGCCGAACGTCCGAATCTGCTTATCGGGTCCTTCGTGTTTGTCGCAGGCACGGCCTCAGTGGGAACGATCGCAGCGGTGACTCTACTATTTGGACACGCTCTTATATTTCCGTCTCTGGCGCCCACTGCCTTCCTTGTGTTCTACACCCCTATGGCCCCGACAGCCTGTCCCCGAACAGTCGTGTGTGCTCACAGTACGGCCGTGCTGGCCGGGATTGGGTGCACGTATTTGATCACTCTGATCTGGCCAGGGGTCCAGTTAGTGGGTACAACTGATCTGAATTGGGCCCGTGTCGTGGCGATTATGGTCATAATGGGGGCTGTCAGCGGGTTTATGGCTGTGGGAAGGTTTGCGCATCCTCCCGCGGCAGCGAGCGGACTATTGCCGGCACTGGGGTTTCTGGACGATCTTGGCGGTGCGGGGGGGTTGATAGCGGGTGCGTTTCTTCTGGCGGGCGTGGCATTCCTATTCAATCGCGGCATAGCGGGCTTACCTTATCCCCTTTGGAGATGGGATCCTGAAGTGGTAAAGAAATACGGAGCATTAGCAGGGCTGCCTTCCATTGCCAAAAGTTATTCGGAGACGCTGAAGGACGGGGTCTCCCACCCTCCAGATTGATCCTGTGGAAAAATAGCGCCTGGCGGACGCGATATGGGGGGGACGCTCAGGTAAACGCGTGGCGCTGGATGTTTTTATTTGTCTGTCTTTTGCGCAAATTTATTCCAGAATTGCGGGGGAGGTTGTTCTTCGCGGAAATTCTGTAGGTCCATGGCGAGCACCCGGAGGTTCGGTAATGCCCTGAGCGCGTCCGGGTTTGTAGCATTCGGGGGGATGCAGAGTTTTTCGAGGGTGTATATTTGGGAAATAGGTCGTAAGTCGCGGACTTTTTGGGTATTATACAGGTTGATATGTTTCAGCGGCATCTCCTTCAATGCATCAAGATTCCGGATATTGGTGAAGCTGAGATCCAGGAAAACCAGCTCCATTCCTTTCAAGGGGGCAAGCAGGCTCACTTGAGTTTTTCTGAGATGCAAATATTTAAGGGGCATATTCTTAATAGGGGAAAGCTCGCGGACGTTGGTTCTGTTCAGATTCAATGATTTCAGCGGTATTCCCCGCAACGGCTTGAGGTCTCGAATATCGCTGTTGCTTAGATCTATTTTCCGGATTATCCCTTCGCTGTCAATACGAAAAGAATTATACGGAATACTGTGTTGACGAAGGAACGATTTCCAGAAAGAAGCGGGTATTTTACCTTCCACCCTGGGTGCCTGGTTAAGGGCAATCATTGCATGCTGGTACCTTTCCTGTTCCCGCAATGCTTCGAAGAAACCGGTGAGATCTTCAGCTTTTACACCGTCGTGCGCATTCCGCAGTTGGATCATGTTCTGGGACAGGATAAGATTCTTCCGGGCGGTGTCGTTCTTCGGTGACTTTTCCAATACCTTTTGGTAAGCTTTTGCGGCTTTTTCCCAGGCCAGTCTAGCCTGTAGGAGGTGAGCTTTGAATATAAGATAGGAAACATTCGAGGGGACAAGCCTGGTGGCCAGAGAGATATCTTTCAGCGCTTGCTCGTCGTTTCCCTTTCTCAGCGCATGTTCTGCATTTCTGGCAATGGCCGGGGCGGAACTTTTCAAGTCATTGAGCGCTGTCTGAGCGCGGTTCTTTTGAGCTATGGCGCGTTGATGGGCTTTTTCCGCTGTCATCCAATAATGTGTGCTGATCACGGCGCCGACAAATATCAGTGTCACAATCGCTGCGGCAGCTGCACTGATTGTTCTGTTACGACGGACGAACAGGATGAATTGTTTCCTGGGACCGGCATGTTCCGCGCTCGTGGCGTAGCCGGCCTGCCATGCTTCCAGGTCATGTTGGAGTTCACGTGTCCTGGTATATCTGTCCCGCGGATTCCTGGAAAGAGCCTTCATCGTCACGGCGGACAAAGACGGTGGTATGCGTCCACCCGGGCAATGGTTGAATCCTGCACCCGGGGCGGCGGATTTATTTTTTGACGGAATGGACTCGTCGAGGGGGGGGTGATGGGGGCCGGACGCCGGTGAATCAGGGGGTGAGCATTGTGTTGGTGGTATGATGTCTCCGCGAGTGACTCTTTCCAGCACTTTGTCCGGATCCTTCCCCTCAATCGGCGGACGAAGTGTCAGGATATTGTACAGGATGGCCCCGAGGGCATATATGTCGGTACGAGGACTGAGCAGTTCCGGCTTGGCTATACTCTGCTCCGGTGCCATAAACATGGGGGTGCCCACGACTTCACCTTCAACAGTGAATCCGGCGTCTCCCTCCGTGTCGCGCAGGGTCTGGACTTTTTTTCTGGAAGCCTTATCGGGGGACTTCGGCAATTGCTGGGATCGGTTCTGTTCCTGTTCGGATTGGCTGTCGGGCGGGGATAATACTTTTGATATTCCCCAGTCCATAACGACGACTTCGCCGTAGTCGCCCACCATGATGTGTGCAGGTTTCAGATCGCGGTGAATCACACCGCGGGAATGGGCATAGCCGACGGCGTCACATACCTTTAAGAAAATATTGAGCAGTCGGCTCAACGGGTAGCGTTTCAGCGTGGCCTCATCGCTGTCCCGGATTTTGGCCAGAATATCCTCCAGTGTTTGGCCGTGGAGATCTTTCATGGTGTAGTACACACTGCCGTAGGCATCAATGTTGAGGTCATGCACCGGCATAATACCGGGGTGTTGGAGTTGGCCGGTTATCTGGGCTTCGTCAATGAGGCGTTTTGTGTAAATCTCACTGCCATGCTCCGGGGGTAACGCTACCTTCATGGCCACCCGGCGCCTGATGTTGCGGTCGTATACTCTATAGACGGCCCCCATCCCGCCTTCGTCGAGGATTTCTTCAACTTCGTATTTGGCTTCCGAGGGAGCCTGTTCGGTGTTAGCGTCTCCGTCTTTGCCGGACAGGATTCCTTTTTCGCACAATACCGAGGCAAGGGAGAGATCCTCGTAGACTTTTCGGGGTTCGAAATACGGCTTGGGCTTACCGTCGGATTCGGGCAGATTCTGTTCCGGTTCCGGGGATTCCGATTCGGCCGGAATTATGAAATGCTGTCGACAACGGGGACACTCCACTCGTGTGCCTGCAAAGGCGGTGCCCGCCTTCAGGCGTTGTCCGCAAGTTGTGCAGTTGAATTTCAGGCTCAACCTGTGTGCCTCCGTGAGTGTTCCTGGAATGAGGGACGGATTGCCGCATGCCAGCAATGACGTTAAATTGTACCGAAACAATAATAATTATAACGAAATCCACAAGTCCCCGGTATCAAAAGGATATTGCGCTCTGAAAGAGCGCCGCATCTGCTCTTTCCGCCTTTTAACGCCAAAGCTGACGTGAAGAATTACCTAGTGTTCTGTATCGGAATTGCATTGACGAAACGTTCTGTGATTATCGTTTCAACAAATCACATAAGTGCGGAAGAATAACTTACGAATTGGTGCGTAAGCTGCTGGGCTGGTTCCAGTGTTCAGATCTCAGGGGAGCCTGAATGTTGAAATCCGAAACCTGACACCTGAAACCGGCGCCCATCTGGTAACCAGGATGTCGTACACCACTTTGTAAAAGAAAGATAACGCCGCATTATGTAAGCGCACCAAATTCAGGGCACCTTTTGTACCCAGGGTTACCTTCCACGCCCCTTGGGCGCGGAACTTCACCCTGGGCTTCTTCTATGAACTCGGGCCTTTGGCCCTTCGGAATTCACGTTACTCGTCTGAGACTAACTGCGTTAAGCGATTCGTTACAGTCAAACCCCCGATTAGTCTCTTGTTCGGGGTGTCAGGACTTGGCCGGCGGTCAGGCTCGTATGAGACTCGCCGGGTAAAAACCCGGCTGAAGCCGGAACTACAAGCAAGTGCCTCGGGATACCTGAAGGTTTGTAGTACCGCCTTTAGGCGGTCTGCCGAATTCTCAAAGGCGGCGAGTCTCATACTGGGGTGTCCGATGGCTGCACCGACTCCCTGGGGACGATTCAATCTGTAGGAAAAAATGCTATACCCTGCCCGGCGGCCATTACTTCAGGCTGCGTCCTTTACCGGAGTCTGTTATCGTCATGAGCTCTTTGGGAAACGGATGAAAGAACGTCTGTTGAGCGAGATAATCGGTTTCGAACCGGTTGATGTAGGACTCGGTAAGATTCAGCGGCACACTCAGGGGAACTTGTTCCCGGCGGTATTCCTCCAGAGAATTGAGGAAGAAGCGTTTTTCCCGGCTGGTAAGTTGATCAGAAAAGTAACCGAAGGCATGCATCAGTACGTTGATGTTCGCTTTATACGTGGCCGGTTTTCGGAATGCCAGTTGCAGGCGTTCTTCGTATTGGTCAAACAATGATTGCGGAGAGGTTTTGCTCTCATTGGCGGTGATACGTCCCATTCTCTTCATTTCCTGCTGGTTATAGGCCATTAAAAGCAATTTATTTTCAGCATGAAATTGGACGAGAGCGGAAACAGTGCCTTCCTTTTTCGTTTCTCTGAATCGAGCGAGGCAGAAAAGTTTGGTCAGAAAGTGCTCCCGAATGCTGAAATTTTTCAATCTTCCTTCGGTTTCAATGGCGGCGAATGAGAAATAGCCCCGAATCCTTCCGCCGAAAAAACCGTCGCCTTTTCGTACAGGGCAACCTTTCTGGAGATCTTTGTAAACCTTCACATCGTGCAGTCCACACGAGGGCGAACGGTCTTTGAGGATGAAGCCGTCCATTTCCCTTAAAGAACCCAGATACTCGTCGCAGTGTTCCTGCATAGCGTCCGTCACATCAACGCCGGTATTCAGCTGCCGCAGACGGGGACTATCTTCGCCTCTGGTGATACGGATCGGATCGCGCGGCACGCCCAAGCCGATGTTCTTTTCAGGGCAAGTGGTCGTGAAGGTTACGTATGGTGTTAGAAGATCAACGAAAGGGTCCGGGATCTCCGCGCCATTCCAGCGACAAGCTTCAAAACCGAGGCACCTGCTGCAAAAAACATTCGGGCGGGCGAACGCATCCATCGGCAGTTCTCCTGTTCCGTTTACCATCGACTACCGGCGCACCGGATTCTGACCGCAGAATTTCATCCCGAGGAGGCAGATGTCATCGCTAAGGCCTTCTTCGGGACCCGTTTCCGCAAAATCCTCCACGTCTGTCACCAGTCGTTGCAGAACGGTATCCAGCGGCTGATCCATGTGTTGGTGAAGCGACGCAATGACGCGCGTGCTTCCGTACTCTTCCCCCTGTTTGCCCAGCACTTCGTAGATGCCGTCGGTAAAGCAGATCAGCAAATCCTCCCGTGATAATTGAAACTCATTCTCCAGGTATTCTTCCTCTTCAAACATTCCCAGGACAGGCCCTTGTTTCTGTTCATCGTGATCGAGGAAGTCTACGGTCCCGTCTGCGCTCCCGCATAACGGGGGCGGGTGACCGGCAACAGTATAGCGGGTGTCCCCCGTCTCTGCGTCCACCACTACATACAGGGCGGAGACGAAAATTAATTCCCCCGGGCTTTGCAGGATTGAGATTAATGAACGATTCATCTCTGTCAGAAAGCGGCCCGGTTGATCGGCGAACTCACGGAGCTTCTCAACGAAACCGCGTACGACGGCGGTTACCAAACCTGCTCTCATGCCGTGCCCCATCACATCACAAATAAATGCGCCGGCCTTTGTATCCGAAATTTCCAGAATGTCAAAAAAATCCCCGCTCATGATGGTGCTTGGATGGTATATATGGCTGAAGTACAGGGTGCGTTGGTCCGGGGGTGAAGAGCGGGGAAAGGCAGGGTTCTCCTGGGGCAGCAATCGTTGCTGGACTTTCCGGGCGAGCTTAAGGTTCTCCGTGATTTCGTTGTTATGCCGTCGCAGCTGGTCCGCATATTCGTGCAGCTGATCAGCGGTTTTTTTGCGTTCAATCGCATAGCGAAGAGCGTGATGCAATAGGGTGCCGTCTAAGTCTCTCTTTATTATGTAATCCTGAGCGCCCTCGTGGACAGCCTTCGTACCGGTGTCTTCGTCAGCAAGGCCTGTGAGAATAATGATGGGCAGACGGGGGAAGCGTCTCCGCAGTTCGCGGAATCCGTCCAGTCTTTGCGCATCCGGCAGAGATAAGTCCAGGAGGACAGCGTCGAATTTCTGTTTTGTAAGGATCTCCAGGCCGGATTTCATAGATTGTGCCCAAGCCACAGAGAAGCGTTCGCTGTCCGCTTCCTTGAGGTAATCGCGGGTCAGCATATAGTCTTCTTCATCGTCTTCGATGAGCAATACGCGGATCAGATTTTCTGTAGATGTCATAGAGGTTTAACCGGATTTTCTGTTGTGGTGGCAGGCATGGGTGTATCAGGCGTATTTCTGTTGTTTTTACCTTAGGGAATGGCGCGTAATTTTCAAACCTGATGCGGTCGGCTTATCTTCTGTGTCTCGGTTGTATCTTTTCTGGGGATGACGCTGTCCTGTGTTTCAGGCAGGATCACGACAAATATACTCCCAGCGTTCGGCTTGCTTGAGGCCGCAATTCTGCCGCCGTGATACTCAGCGATGCGTTGGCACAACGCCAGGCCGATGCCCGTACCGCGATAGGGGTCATCCGTTTTCAACCTTTGGAATATACCGAAAACTTTTTCTTTGTCTTCTTCACTAAAGCCGATTCCGCTGTCTTCTACAGCGATACGGTGAACCCGCGTGTCACCTTCCATGTTTTCTCTCGTTTCGCCTGGAGCCTGTGAGGTAGTGTATATTCTGACAAAAGGCGGCTGGTTTTCTCTGTGGAACTTTAAGGCGTTGCTGATCAGATTCTGCATCAGTTGACGCATCTGGACTTCTTCTGCTTCGATCACACAAAGTTCGCCGATGTCCACCCGTGCTTCAGTGCGAAGTATAAGCGGTTCCAGATCCGTCACAACTTGGTATACGATTTCATTCATATCGACCTGGGTAAAGGGTTGTGCTTTGCGGGAGATGCGCGAGAAAGTAAGCAGGTCATCGATGAGTACCTGCATACGCCGGGTAGCTGTTATAATCCGGTCTACATAATTATGGGCTTTAGGCGGCAGGTGATTACTCGCAATCTTTTTAAGCCGCTCGCTGAATCCCACAACCTTACGCAGTGGCTCCTGCAGATCATGTGACGCTGCGTAAGCGAATTGCTCCAGTTCTTCATTCGATTCGCGCAGGTCCCGCAATGCATCCTGTAACTGTTTCTGAGCGTGTGCCCGTTCTTTTG
>CAJXKU010000030.1 GCA_913055945.1 uncultured Lentisphaerota bacterium
TGGCACAAACTAAAATTGACAGCAATTATTCAGAAGCGGATATTATGTATTATGGATTAAAAGTAATGCCAGAAGCTTTTGCAGGTTTATCTTCAATCACCCAACAAAAGAGATTAGAAAAAGGAATGAGTCTATTAGTTGATATAGGCGGAGGTACTACAGATATCGCTTTTTTCACTCTTAATGATGAAAAGCCAGATATTCATGCCGTTATTTCTTTTCCAAAAGGCAGCTCATGTTTCGGGTGCTCCATATGAAACGTATTGGCGCAAAAACAAACGCTTTCCAGCATATAACCTGCACGTTGTAATCTGCAACCGAGTTCGTAGTCTTCAAACCCATATTCGCGTATGGTCGCGTCCATGCCGTTAACTGACTCCCAAGCAGGCTTATACATGGAAAAATTACAGCCGGTCAGGCGTCCTTTCTGTGGAATCACCATTTTCCGCAATAAACGATTTTTTATTACACTGCCCCGAAAACAGTGTCTTAAATCGCCTCGGAGGCGCCTTTTGATAAGATTAAGCATACCAAACCTCATTTTGTCCTCACCTTCTTTCAGTCGAGCTACGAATCTTTCATTCAGCTTGACACCTCTGCCTCCCGACAGCACCTTGTAAGAGTCTCTACAATGCAAGTGCCCTTCGATGAAACGCGGATGTAAAATCAGATCAGAATCAATAAAAATCAGATATTGAGCCCGGCTGTAACCAACAGCTTTATTCAGGATAACAGTCCGTTGGAAACCAGAATCTTCATGCCACACATGTTGAATAGGGATGTTCGGATGCTCGTCTTGAAATTTGGCGACAACTTCGCTTGTATGGTCAGTCGAACCGTCATCGGCAATGATAACTTCAAAATCAGAAACTGATTGGCCAGCAACGCTGTCCAAAACGAGCCGGAGTTCCTCCGCCTGATTGTATGCGTTGATAATCAATGAGCACTGGTATGCCATATTCGACTTCGCTCACTCTCTACGCGTTGTTTCTGCGTTTAAATGCTGAATTGCTGACCATGTCAACGGCGATTCAATCGTTTCTGAATCATTTTGGGCGTGAAGGAGCGAAAGGCGGCGCGGTGCGTGCTTATCCCGGACGGCAGCCAAATGAACAACGGATATAGATTCATGGGGCATATAAGGGGCTACAAGACAACCCTTTTTACGGTTGTACATGGGGGTGGCGTGACGCACAAGCCAGTTGTGAGTAGCAGGAAATACTTGGATGGGCAATTGGTCCCTGTAGGTCGCGAAGGTTAACAGGGTCTGGTCACAGAGTTGGGTGCGTTTGCGCTGTTTTTGTAGATTCGCTTCGCTTAAAACGCCCTGCCACGAGCGCCAATGAGGGGCATCGGAGCGGAGTGACACCAGCCCTGTATTGAACATGTGCTGAAATCCATATCGTGCTGCAATTTTTCGACCAAAAAAATCCTTAAGTCGATTATAAAAGTGGCTTGTTACTTTGTACGGCAAGCAGAAAGGCCCGAGTTCTACAGTCTTTACTTTGTGATGATTATTATAGCAACGGTCGGTATGCGAGCAGATGGCAAGATTCCCGTTCAATGCTTCGTTTTCAAATTGATCAATGGCAGTAGTATCCTGGAACCACACATCACTGTCTATCCACGTATAACAGTCGTACCCCGGGAGCATATCCGGGAGAAACGGTTTACAGAGATACGCTTCTTTGGATGCGGCAATCGCCGCTGCATCTTTAAAAGGAACTTTATGCCAGTCCGGACGCATACACTGCACGGAGAAGGGATAATTCTGGTTGAGCTTCTCCCGTTGGTCCTCACGCAGGCCGAGGTCGAGGACAATCATGTCCCGTGACTCCGGAATCAGGGCTTGCTCAAGGGACCCTAAAAGCTCATTGAGCAAAGGGAAAAAAGCTTCATCAGCACATGTGACGATACATGACTTCATTTTTTCGTCCGTATCCCTCTACCAGCATTGGGAAAACATGTGTCTCGGGGTTCAACGTCTCGCCCCGTAATGCGCCTGTACAGGCCTATCGCCCGGCGGTTCACGGCCTTCCAGAAATGGGCGCCGCCGAGCCGGGTAGCTTCTTTTAAGTCGCGACACTGCCTATAGTCTTTTATAAACCTGGCCAAGTCAGTCTTTGTCAGGGGTGTGTCCATCGCAGAAAAATATAATCCCGCCACGTCTTTTCTGCGGTACCTTGCGCTCAAGATGCGGGCTCGTTTAACCCTGTGCAGATCCATGAGGTACAGTTTTACCGCCTCCGGCGTCAAGTTGTTCTCTCCGTAACTCAAATCAATGTGCAGGTGGCAGATATAGAAGTCCTGATGAAACAGGTTATTGCTGTGTAACTTACGGGCTATCTCGGCTGCGCGTTGAAGGATAGCGTGTTTGAGTTGCTGTTTGTCCGGCGTATCGGCTGCGGAAAAAAAACGCGGCAGAAACGTTTCGAGACTCTCACTATGTTCCAGACTCTCGGTAAGGACAAAAGACCTGATACGTGCCGGGTTCGTACCTTTGCGACCATACGCCGCCAACCCGGGAGTCGGGACACCGAGACGGGGCAGTTTTTCCAATGCGCGGTATTCGTGGGCTGCGCTGACCACAGGGCGCTTGCCACACAGCAGGTTCTTCAGAATTTCTTTCCAGCCGCAGCCGGTGTGGCACTTGAGAAAAAACGCGCGGCCGCCAATAAGTACACGTTTTGTACATCGGCCGGTCCGCGTGTCTGAACGATAGGTCTCCCCGTCCAACCGCATAAAATCTTCAAACGTATAGTTGCGTAAGAGGCTGTGTAAATCCGGGTTGATATAGAGCATGGGGTTATGTTCTCTTACTGTTCGCCGCGCACCATTCAATCAAATCAACCGCCCGTTCATGTCCCCGATACAGCTTTTCCTTTTTGCCGAGTTCCCGTCCATTGGCTGCAAAGTGGGCAATCTTCTCCGGAGCATCGACAAGATCGGTTAACGTTTGGTTGAACTTCTCCTGTTGAAAGGGTGCTGGTAATACGATGCCGGCGTGAGCTTCTCGTATGTATGGGGCATATCCACACACGTCAGTAGTAATTGTCGGCAATCCGGCCGCAACCGCTTCCAGCAAGGCCACACCGGAATTCTCAACGCGTGCAGGATGTACAAAAATGTCTGCCGCCGCGTAAAATTCCGGCACATCCTCACGTCCACCCGCAAAATGACAGAGATGGCTCACTCTCCGTCGGCGGGCCAGCTTTTTGTATTTAGCGATGTGACCTTCTCCGGCCACAATATAAGTGATACGTTCTTTTACTTCTGTAGGAAGTGCAGCAAGCGCGTTTAGCGTCCGATCGACGCCCTTCACATCAAAAGCGCTGGCTACGGCCAGCAACAGAAACTGATTTTCGCTGACGCCGAATTCTTCGCGTATGCGACCGCGGGAGTGGGCATCGTAAGCCTGCTGTACGCGGCTTTTATTAAGCACCGGCGGCAGTACATGACATCTTTCCTCCGGGGTGCCGTAGGTTCGCTGGAACTCCTCTTTCTGCAACTCTGTGAGCAGCAGCATATGGGTAGGGGCGGATGGCGAAAAAGTCCTGCGTTCCCATTTCAGCCGCCGTCGGCAACGCCGTGTGAGCCGATAGAGTTTATGGCGGGATTGAACCTGTGCCGCGTAGCACGGGTCAGCGGCATAATATATATCTGCGCCGGGCATTCGATTAAATGCTACGACGCAATCGTAGTCGCTTTCTTTCAGCAAAGTCTTAACATGCTTCACGAATTGGGTATCTTTTGCGATATTTGTTACAGCGCGTGTGGGCACATATCGAAGATGCAGCCACTCCGGCACTTCTCCTTCCCATTCACGCGTGAAGCAAGTCACGCTGTGACCGCGCTGTGCGCATTTGTGAGCAATGCTGTAGAAGTCCCGCTGCAGCCCACCGAATGGGAAATATTTGTATAAACAGAATGCGATGTTCACACGGATTTGCCTTGTGACGATTCGATGAAAAAATTATCTAATTTATTCAGGTCCACAATCATAGTAATATATACGGCATCGCACGGTCAAGGTCACTGAGTCTACGCATCCACGCAAAAGCCTTGAAGCAAACGATTACTATATTGACGCTCTTGGGACTTTACAGCCTTATTTCGGGATAGAAGGTTCGAGGCGGAGCACATCTCCTCTGCTGGTTTCTTGGGGATGTGGTGGGCCTCCACCACACAGTGCCCGAGGCCGGGCACATCTCCAGGTTTGGTGCTCGAGGCCGAGCACATCTCCATGTTTGGAATTTGACGATTCACCTTTTTTGATCTGGGGATGTGCCAGGCCCCTGGCACAATACGTGATACCTCATAGTGCTCGGGGGCGAGCACATCCCCAGGGGGTTACCAACTCAATTCGTTCAGTCTTCCTTGATATGGCCACTCTTCGCTGTTCGCAACCAACTCTTTCCGAACGGGATTCTGTGCGACATACTGGAGTTTCCTGTAATAATGGTCACCGCTTCGCATCTGCGTATCCCAGCAATCCCACATCAAACGTCCGCGCAGGGAAGGCATTGCGTCTCCGGCTAAGCGCTTCCAGTAAGCAGTCCAGGTCTTTACTTTTTCCCGTGCGCAACCGGCGGGGGCACAAAAGAGATGAACGTGATCAGGCATAACCATGTAATAGCCGACAACCCAATTGCGTGCATTTTCCCAAGCCTGAATCAAAGCATGGTGCGCTTGGTCATTCGCAAGAATGCATTCTCGGTTGGTGACCGCCACCGTGAGCAGTAGGATTGTCGGCGTATTGTGTTTTTCAATCGGGCTCGGATGCGCCGGGGTCCCGCGTTTGTAGTTCATTTTCAGTTTTCCATTTTTGACTTTCTGGGGATGTTGTGGGCCTCCACCACACAGTGCTCGAGGCCGAGCACATCTCCAAAAATTGTGCTCGAGGCCGAGCACATCTCCAAAAATTGTGCCCGAGGCCGGGCACATCTCCAGGTTTGAAATTCTAAGGATTCACCTTTTTTGATCTGGGGATGTGCCAGGCCCCTGGCACAATACGTGATGGCTCATAGTGCTCGGGGCCGAGCACACCTCCACTGCTGGTTTCTTGGGGATGTGGTGGGCCTCCACCACAGTGTGCTCGAGGCCGAGCACATCTCCACTCTGAAATTTCTGGGGATGTGGCAGGCCTCTGCCACAATGCGTGCCACAAGCTGATTGGTTTTTCATAGTGCCCGGGGCCGAGCACATCCCCAGGTTTGGTGCTCGAGGCCGAGCATATCTCCAGGATTTGGGGACTATAATACTGTTGTCGCCCTGCTGTCTGGCCTCTTCCAGCAGCTTCATGTGACTCTCGCGGTTTAAGACTGGAGCTATATGCTTGTTTCTGAACATTCCGCCGCGTGATCTGCTGCCCGTTCGTATATCAACGTCATCTGTTCAATGAAATTTTTCTGGGACCGCCAAAACGGGATGCTGCCCATGCGTTTCGGAATGTTTGCGTGCAGGCGCGGCGGGGTCTGCTGCTCCGCGGGATGCGTCGCGCTGTACGTTCCCCAGAAAGTTTCGCTGTCAGCGGGTAACGGCTCAGGCTCGAGAGGCTGCGTTTCATCGGCATCCTCTCCGGCAGTATCCTCGGTTGCCCCGCTGGTGCGAAGCTCCTCCAGAAAAGTGTCCCGCTCCATGCCTCTCAACTGAAACAGCAGAAAAGGATCCCTGTCAAGAGCTTCGCCCATGAGGTAAAGGACAGCAGCGATGTGTTTACAGGGGTTGGAAGAGTCCGGGCACGAACATTCAGTGGCTAAATCGCCCTTTTTCTCGGGGAATAGCGGTAAATCAGCATGACGGAAAACCGCTTCGATCTCCTCGGGCATTTCATTGCCGAGGAGCTGGGCGGCAAACAATGGCTGTTCAGCTATCTGCTCAACAATGCTGTTCCACTGTTCTTTCGTATACGCGCGCAGTTGTATCGTGACCCGATACGCCTCGGCACGTGAGCCCTGCACCTCAGCGGTTACGGCGCCGCATTCGACGTTAAGGTTTACCACCTGTCCTTTCCGGGCATACGAACGCCCCCGAGACAATCGCGCACCGAGGCGGAAGCTTTCCAATACTTCCACCCAGCGCTTGCCCCACCATTGTTCGGTAAACGCGCCCCGCTTGGTCTGGGCTTTGATTCCGCCTTTGACTTCTTTAGGAACACTTTGCGGCGGAAAATCGAAGTAATCCGGATGTCGACGTCTCGCCATTTTCTTTCCTCACTCCACTGCATCTTTGTCGAGTTTCACCAAGTCGTGTAATTCGCTGTCTGAGAGTTCAGTCAACCATTGTTCCCCCGTGCCGAGGACCTGATCGGCGACTTCGGTCTTGCTTTCGATCATGCTGTCGATGCGCTCCTCCAGTGTTCCAGCAACCAGGTACTTATAAACCTGGACATCCCGACGCTGACCGATGCGGAACGCGCGATCAGTCGCCTGATTCTCCACAGCAGGGTTCCACCACCTGTCGTAGTGAATGACATGATTGGCACGGTCCAGGTTCAGTCCCGTGCCGCCGGCTTTCAGCGAAAGGATGAATATGTGCGGCGCGTGCTCGTCGTGCTGAAATCGGGAAATCATCTCATCACGTTTTTTGCGCTGGAGACCGCCGTAAAGGAAAAACACTTCTTCGCCGAAGTATTCCTGCAGACGTTTTTGCAGCATACTGCCCATTTCGGAAAACTGCGTAAAAACCAGCGTCCGATGCCCTTCTTCCCGAATCTCCTCAAGCATCTCGATCAGGCGTGCCGTTTTCCCGGAACGTTCAGCGATGGCGGAATTATCGGCCGCAAACTGAGCGGGATGATTGCAGACCTGTTTGAGTTTCGACAGTGTCGCGAGTACCACACCACGCCGCTCCATTTCCTCCGCATCGCTCAGCTTGTCCTGCATGTCCTGAACCACAGCTTCGTACAGGGAGGCCTGCTCTTTTGTCAGTGAACAGTACTCCTTCATTTCCTGCTTATCGGGAAGATCCGATATAATGGATTTGTCGGTTTTCTCCCGCCGCAGAATAAAAGGTGTTGTCAAGCTCTTCAGCTTTTCAGCGGCCTGAGAATCGCCGTAGCGCTGGATCGGCCGATAGAAATTGTTTTTAAAACTTGTCTGACTGCCCAGCAGGCCGGGATTCAGAAACTCCATCAGGGACCAGATATCGCCCACATGGTTCTCGATCGGCGTTCCCGTAAGGGCAACGCGGTATGCCGCCTGTAATGACCGCGCGGCTTTCGCCTGCTTGGTTTCCGGATTCTTGATATTGTGCGCTTCGTCCAGCACAACGCCTGCCCAGTCAACGTTTTTCAGGAAATCAATATCACGGTGAAGCAATCCGTAGCTGGACACCACAATATCGTAGTCCGAGACAGCGTTGTGAAACGCCTTGTGCCGATAACGCGTACTGCCGTGGTGCAGATGCACTTGCAGATTCGGCGTAAAACGTTCGGCCTCTTTACGCCAGTTGTTGATCACCGTCGTGGGCACCACCAGAAGGACAGGCCGTTTTTCACCGTATCCCCGCTCACGTTGGATCAGGGCAAGCGTCTGCACTGTTTTCCCCAAGCCCATATCGTCTGCCAGGCACGCGCCTAAGCCCCAGCGGCGCAAAAAATCGAGCCAGGAATAGCCGCGATTCTGGTAGTGGCGGAGTTCGCCCCGGAAATTCCCCGGTACCGGCAACTCTTCCAACGGTTGTTGGCCGGCAAGTCGATCGACCAGTTCCTGAAGCCAGCCGTCGAGCTCAACTTCGTGTACCCGAACACCGTCTTCCTCCTTTTCTCCGCCGAGCGCCACGGACAGTAGGTCGTGCCCGCTCATGGTTTCCTGTTGGTTCTTTTCAAGAAATGAAATGGCCTTCTTCACTTCCTCGGTATCGATCTGCGTCCACTGACCGCGAACTTTCACCAAGGGAGTTTTCAGCGCCGCCAACTCTTCCAATTCTTCGAGCGTCAGTTCTTCACCGTTCAGAGAGGCCGCATAATCGAACGCAACCAAGGCGTCCAGTCCAGCACTCTGGCCGCTGCCTTGCATTTTGGACGTCTTTGTTTTTGCTTTAATCCCCATCCGGCTGCGTGGTCCGCGGCCGAGCCACCACGACGGAAGCATTACCGTAAAGCCGGCACTCTGCAATGCTTCTACATGCTGACGGAGGAATGTGTATGCCGTTTTTGTCTCAAGTTTGAAGCCCCAAGGGTGTTTTTTCTTAAGACTGTCCGCCACGTGCGGACAAAGTCCGGAAGCTTGCCCCAGCGCTGTAAGGACAAATTCCGTCGGATCATCGCCGTATGCTTTCAATCGCTGAAGGGTTTGCGAATTCTTTTTCCAGATGTCAGCGACAGGTAGAAGGAGACTCTGGTCCGCTTTAGGCTGAATCAGATAATCAACCCGCCATTTCCCGGATCCGGTAACCGTTGGCGCCGACTCATCCTCGTCTTCGGGCGGTTCAGTCACGCGGAAGCAGAGCTTAAACGGCGATTGCAGCGTAATATCCGCTGTTCGTCGCCACTTCCGGAGTTGCTCAGCAAACTCTTGCAGTTGTTCCCGGTCTTTCCATCTGATTGGCGGATCGGGGCGACATAAGGCGTCCAGCCAAGAGTCGTGAACGCTTTCCGCCTGAGGTCGACGATCGGAAGTGGGGCGATTTGCGCTGCGTACCAACGCATCAACACCGTAGGCCACTAAGGAGTTGATCACGGCCCGAGACGGTGTTTCGGGGGGTGTTTGCCCCGTCTCCTCCTTCGACAGACTTCGACATACAGCAGGCATGCTTTCGGCAAGGGTTGCAAGTCGGTGTTCCTGATCTTCGCCAGGTACAGGCTGCCATCGCGCTTCCCATTGGTCTTCATTTGCAGTAATGGCAGGGAGGAAAGCCTCTGTTATCACAAGATCCGCGATCAGGCGTGCAAGATCCGCGCTCCAATGCAGCGAGGAGCCGAAAATGACACCCGTATCCGGTATGTTTCCTTCGCGGCTTAGTGTCGTCAAACTGAGCCATTCTTCGACGCTCAGAGCTCGGGCGGTGATTTGAAAGGGGATATGTCTGGTTTTTCGACGACGATCCGGTTCTGCAGCGATCAGGGGCGATGAAGGCACAGGAGAATCCCCGCGTGCGGGAAGCCAAATAACCATTGGATCGGTGTTGCGCTTAAGAACCTTCAGGTCTAAACCGACCGCTTTTATTGCAGTTCGTAAGTCGCGGATATCCCCGATTCGTTCAGCTTCGCTCCACAGAAAAGGTTTTCCGTTCAATATGGATACATGCAGGGCGATCATAGTAATAACGTGGTGGTTTTGTGATTGATTAGCCGGTGCTGAGATGCTCGTAACATCGGTAATGTACCTCTTTCAACGTAAAAAATAGCTTCGGGCTTGGGTCGGGACAACATTCGCGACATCGTCAAATCGTAATAAAAAAAAGCGTTTACGTAACATAACGTTCGGGAAGAATCAGTGTGACAACGCTTCATCTTTCCGTTATTGAACGGGTTCCGCGCAATATACTTAAAGAATCCCGAAAGCAGAAATGGGACATTGTGGTGGCGGAAAATGAAAGTGGTACCACACGGATGCCGGTAATTCCGGCATTGTTCTTCTGGAGGGCGAGAGTCCCCTCGAGCCTCTTGGAGCCGTTGCGTACCTATTCAACGGCGCGGCTCAAGAGGACTTTCGCCCTCCAGACGGCACGCAGACGTCGGTCAAGGTACCAGCAAATCTTCCGCCGGATCAGGACATCTGAAGGTATGGCGGAGAGGGCGGGGTTGACGGTCGCTTCGCTTCCTGTTGCCCGTCGCGGTGCTCCGGGCAACCGATCCCGCCTGCTGGAAAACACTACAGTATCCCTTGTACTGGGTGCCAAGGATGGAATCAGAGTCAAGGGTATAGCGGAGAGGGCGGGATTGACGCGCACTCTGACGAGTGCGTTGCTGCAACTTCGCTGCAGCCGGTTCCCCCCCTCGCTGGCGCGTTGACACTGAGACACACTTGACACCGTCAGACAAACGTCACCCTTCATACCAAAATGTTTTTAGAGGAATGTCCTTGATTCGTGCCACACATATAGAGGTATTTAGCTCCCGCAAAGTCGCAGAGCCGCCAAGAAAGCCTGAAGAGAGAACCACCGCGGATTCTGCGTGGTATCGAAGGATACCAGCTCTGCACCGCAGAGCTTTCCCATTGTGTAAGGTTACCTCCACAAATTTTCATATTTGTGAGTGTAACCTTTACCAATGGGCCGGCAGAATCCGTCCGTTGGACATTACCATCAATTAGTCCCGATGCCTTTCCAAGGATCGGGATAAATTTAAAGATCAGTCCCGATACCTTCGATCCGCAAGGATCGGGATTAGTGGTTCGCTTCATATTCTATGGATATCATTCGCGTCAATTCGCGTGATTAGCGGTTCCTTACAGCCTTTCTCAATATTCTCCGTGTGTGTCTTTGTCCCGATGTCTCTTTTTTAGGGCAGAATCGAGATAAGTTCCTCGGGGGGGATTGATACATTATTTCAGAATAATGATGCAGAACAATCTCTTTGCAATTTCACATTATATGTGATACACTTATACTGTGACGAAAAGATAAAAAGAATCAAGGGAGGAAACCGATGTCGAACGTTACCTTGGCCATAGATGACGACGTACTCAAAAAAGTGCGAAAACTGGCGGTCGAGAGGAATACAACAATGACTGCGTTGGTCAGAACTTCGCTGGAACAATTAGCTGCACGCGAGGAAGTGCAAAGGGGAGAAGTTATCGCGGAACTGAGAGAACTCTTTGATAATGGCATGGTAAATATCGGTGATAAGAGGTGGACACGGGAGGAATTGCATGCCCGGTAACAACGTATTTCTGGATACAAATATCTTTGTTTATGCCCATGACTTTGAAGCTGAAGAAAAACGAGAAACCAGCCGGCAATTGATTTATCAAACTTTGCAGGAGGGCACAGGCGTAATCTCCCCACAGGTGCTCAGTGAATTCTTTGTCACAGTGACACGAAAGATTGCGCAACCGCTGAGTATCGCCCACGCCAAGAGGGAAATTTCCCTGTTGTCTGTTATGGCAACAGTAGACCTTGATGCAACTCTGGTGGTCCGGGCGGTAGAAATGTTGCAGCAATGGCAGGTGAGTTACTGGGACGCCCTGATTCTGGCTTCTGCAGAGAGGGCTGGTTGCGAAACGCTTTACTCGGAAGATTTGGCAGACGGCGAAAAATACGGTACGGTGGTTGTATGCAATCCTTATAGATGAGCGACCGTGCTTTTTCATGAAAGACGTGCGTGTGTTATCCGGGTCAGAGTTTCTCGAAAATACAAGTCGTTTTTTGAGATGGTTGCCACGTCCCTCACTTCCAAGTAGTGTCTTAACGACTAATCCCGATCCTTGCGAAGGTATCGGGACTTATCCACCCTAATCCCGGAAACGATTCGAACGCGCCGAAGACTCAGGCCTTGTTTCGTTTCGCCAACAAGAATCCGGGGACGGGGGATATGTGATGCTGCTGATTCAGATCGCGAAGAGGGGCCTTCTGAACTTACTAAGAAGCTGTTTCAACGCTCCAAAGAGCCTGATTTACGGCTACGGATAGCTTTGAGTCAGACGGGAAACACGTTTCGTTTTATATTTCGAACACCACCGGCACTGCCAACAAAGTATCGCCCTTTCATATGGGGAATAATTTTCTTCTATTGTTGACTCCGGCAGGGAAAATAGAGAGGAAGTGGCATCACCTCGAGATCCCGAATCCTAAGCAAATCACCATACCTCCGCACACGACAAAACTGATGGAACGTATGAAGCTATCTGAATTTATTCGGTGGTGTAACTACGCCTTTCCGCGAAAAGTTTCTGAACTTAAGGATAATTCTTATCTGCAGGTGGTATGGGTTATCCACGACCTTGAAGATGGTCGTTTTAAGGAACGATACACTTCCAATGTTTTCGTTGTAGACCATCCTGGTACCGAAGACTAGCGCAACAGCCGAGAAACTTTGTTTGCAATACCCGATGAAATGCGGCGTTCATGGTTTTTGCCGGGGCATTTTCCCCGAATGGAAATGCGATACGGATCTATGTGTGTACGTAACGCTACTTATTCGGGGTACTCGGGAACAAATACTGAAGGATTAAAGTATGCAGAGCTTAAAACGCATCTTCTCTGGAAGATGGGTTGAAGGGTCAAGATCGCGGTGGCTTCAAGGGGCGCAGTCCGCGTGCTTTGCGGTTGTCGTTGACGTGTGCCCAGGCGTCGGAATCGCGGAAAAGAAGTTTGACCAGGCGGCCGGTTGAGAGGTTACAGAAGGAGGCAGCAGCGCCGAGCGCGTAGTCGAAATCGTGGAGTACGTCAAGAAGATGGGCGAGCCAGAGAATATAGTCGTCGCTGTTTTTGCCGGGGGAGTGATCCCACTCCCAGTGGCTGGGCGCAGCTGAGCGGATGTGTAGGGCTATTCGGCGTCTCAGCAGGCTAAGAGCATCATGTCGGTTCTGGTGTTGAGAGCGTGAGGTGTCTGAGTATGCCGCCAGGTCGAAAGCGGGGAGCGTGACGCGTACGGCGCTTTCGGTCACGTTCCGTTTTTGTCCCCCTCGGCCGGAGCCGCGTAAGCGGTCGACGCGGCAATGGTCTAGAAGTTCATCGTCGCTTTCTTTAAGTAGAGGGTCTCGTGTGAGCTGACAGCACAATAAATTTTACGGTATTCACGTTTTGCGTTGTGTATCTTAGAAGAAAAGGCCCTGGCAAGTAGGGGAAGAGGGAGGGAGGGAGGAGGACTTGCCAGGGCGCGGGGGAATGATCTTCCGTCGGTCTCCCTATTGTTACCCCTTTTATCTGTTATATGTACTTTAGGATCTAAGTGCGTTTTATGCAAGTCGTGAAAGCTTAAAAAAACTAGAGCTTTCCTAATCGCCGCAGGATAGCAAGGACATCGTCCTCGTCTGCGCCCTGTCTGCGGGCGACGCGCTTTGCCTCGTTCTCAAGGTTGACTTCAAGTTTGGGGAGTTCCACGTTCTGTTCGAGCGATTTGCGCACTTTGGCTTCAGTCTGTGCTTCACTGACGCGCTGAAAATCCGCGACAAGTTCTGCCGGCTTACGGCTGTACAGAAGTGAGACGGTGACCCGGGGATTACGGAGTTGGGGGTTTTCCACAACGCTGTAGACCGGGCTGACGTTAAGGTCGGTGAAGTAGTCGAGGATGTCGTAAAAACATGTCGGATCACTGTTCTTAGGCATTTCCAGGAGGAAGAGGGCCTCTATCGGGGTATCGGGTTCGAGGAGAAGCGGATTATGGTTGGGTTCCAGTTGTTCTCCAAAGGGTGTGTCCGGATCGTAAGTGAAGTAGGTGAAGTGGTTGAAGTACGGGCGGGCTTGGTATAGCGCAAAGTCTTCGTAGTCAATATGACCGTCAAGCAGACGGCACGAAGCGTTTTTCTCGGGGATAGCGAGGAAGTGTTTGAGGGAGTCGGCGAGTTGTTGGTTAAATTCTTCTTCGGGAAGACGGGATTCGAACTTGCGGCGATTGGAGAACAGATAGATGTTGCCGGTATTGCCGGTGTCAATCGCGGTAGAGAGGGGATTCTCGAGGAAGTCGATGGTGTTGTTGACGTACTCGGTGGGTTCGGCATGCGGGTATGGCAGTATAAAGCCGAACCTGGTTTTGTCCGTTTGGGGGACGGAACTGAGGGCGGAAAGTTCGTTAAGCAGGCCGGTTGAGAGGCCGTTGCCGGTTCCGCCGCCGGTGCTTGCCAGCACGAGACCGCCGCTGGCTAGCGACTGAACCTGTTCCTTAATGGAGAGAAAGGCGTCGCGACCGATCTGGGGGTCCTTGCGGCTGCCCTGAAGCTGCCCCTCGGAGGAATGCACCACCGCTAGGAGCTTGTTGGCAGCGTCTGTTTTTTCGAGTTCGATCTGAGATACGTTGATGACCGTGGCTTCAGGGTCAAGACTCAATGCAATTTTGCTGCCGGCTCCGCCGATGCCTAGAGTTCTCATAATCAGGTCCTTTCTAAGAATAGGGATTTACGGGGCGAAAAGGAGGAGTTGTGTACGAGATATTCCAGCGCCTTGGCTCCGTGGGAGGTTATGTAGAGGTTTTTGCGGTTGCCGTGGTTCTGTTCGTCCACGAAGCGGAGAGCTTTGAGGGTTTCCACGATGGTCACGGCGTTTTGTTTTGTTCGGGTAACGTTGTGGTATTTGAGGTCGTCAAAGCAGTTGGTGATGTTGTAGGCGGCGTTTCGGTCTTCGGCGTGGGTGAGCCAGAGAAGAACAAGGAAATGCGGGTATGCGAGGTGCGCGACCTGTTCGTAGAAGATGTTTCCTGTGTCAGCCATAGCAGTGTCTGTGATGTTCCTATTGAAGTTACGCTACTGTAGTATACTACTCTGCTTGTAGGGTTGCAACCCTGCCTCGAGTGAAAAGCAGCGCCACGCTCGGAGAGATAGGAAACTATAGTGCAGGGACCTGCAGTGACGTACACTGCACTGCAGTATACTACACGCGAGTAGATAGCGGCAGCCCCGCACGCAGGAGGTAAAAGAAAGGCAGTCTCTGTGGCCCCACGGCGTGAAGAAAAGCGTACCACACAACGCCGCCCGCCACCCACGCGAACGGCGTGAGAAAGCGCCTCTTACACAAAACTTCCAGGATGCGGACTGTTTTAGAGCGCGAAACAGACAAAAAAGTTACGGTAAGTCCTGCAGTATATGTTATAATAAGTAAAGCGGTCATGCACCTGAATATGACCAAGTCCTGTCTGAACGCGGTGCGGAGGGCGCAAAGCTGCCGTTCTCAATGCTCTGGGACAAGGAGTGATCCTGCAGCCGCGCATGGACAGCGGCAACGAACTGAAGAAAATACGAAACGTTCGGACTTCACCGGAAGATTAAGGAATTGTGCGGCGTCGTGAAAACAGGTCTTATAGGGCCGGATGGCGGAGTGCAGAGAAGTCTCAAGGGGTAATTCACAAGATGCGCAAATTACATATCATGCGCCTGAACACATCTTCGGCGCCAGTTCTTTTTTTCTCTATACTTGCCTTTGTTCTTGCAGGGGCGGGATGTCGCTACCTTCCTTCGGAAGGACTGAAGACGGATGCCGGTAAAGACGCCCGGCAGTCCGGGCAGGACGAACAAGCCGCGGCCTCCACGGAACTTCAGAAACAGAGCGAACGGCGAGCAGACGGCGCGAACACAAAAGGAATGGCTGCCCGTCTGCAACGGGCCCGGACCTTACTGCGGAACGGGAAAAACGGGGAGGCACTCCAACTGCTGCAAAGTATGAGTTCTTCCGAAAGCGGGGATGGCCTTGGCGCGGAGCAAGTAAAATCCCTCCTCGACGAAGCGGAAAGTGCGGATCCGGCTATTGAGGAAGTTCAGGATCGCATGGCTTTGCCGCAGAATTACGGACAGACGGCCACGATTTCGCGGGATACGGAGAGTATCGCCACGCCGCCGGGTCCCATGGAGGAACTGATCAAGAGGAAGGTAACGCTGCATTTGGATGAGGCCAGTGTCCCTTCCATTGTATTCAAGCTGTCCGAGATTGAGGGACTTAACATCATTGCCGATCAGGCCTTGACACAGCAGGGGCCCGGGGGCGGGGGCAATCAGTTGACGCTTCATGTGGAGGGCGTGCCGCTGAAGGAAGTGCTCAGCTATATCGCCCGCAATATGGGGATCGCGTTCCACCTCGGTGAGAACGTGATATGGGTGACCGAAGCCGAAGACCAGGAACGTAAAGGACCCGAACTAAAGACGAAGATCTACCCGTTGCGGTCCGGTTTCGTGCCGCAATCGGGCGGCAATGGCGACGCCGGAGGGGGCAGTAGCAGCGACGGCATCGGTGGAACCGATTTTTCAAGTTCCGCCGGGGGCGCATCCGGCATGGGGTTATTCGGTGACGGCGATAGCTCCTCGAGCGAAATGAGTTCTTCCACAAGCGGCAGCGAGGACGCAGAACTCTATACGGCGCTGCAGATGACTTTGAGCGGAGGGCCGGAGGAAGCTTTCTTCAAAATTTTTAAGAAACGCAATATGTTGCTTGTCCGCGACACTCGCGAACGCCTCGAGACGGTGGAGAAGCTTCTGCAGAAATTCGATCGGGTACCTAAACAGATCCTCATTGAGGCACGATTCCTGACCATAAGTCAGAATGACTTAAAAGAGTTGGGCATGGAGTTGGAAAGGCTTGAAAAACAGGCGGACGGTGACCTCAACGAAGCTCTGGAGACATTATTGGTTCAAGGGCGCACGGTTCCACAGGAAGCTCAGGGATCCGGCACACTCGGTATACAGATCAGCGGGATTCTGGGCAGTCAGGAATACGAGGCATTACTCCACGTGCTCCAGGAATACGGCCAAGCTCGAACACTGAGTGCGCCCAGGGTAACCGTCATGAACAACGAACAGGCAAAAATTCATCGCGGGAAAACCGATTACTTTTATGTGGTTGAGGATTTCGATCTGGAGTCAACAGGGGGTGAGAATCCGTCGCAGCGCGTCGTCCCAACGGGGAATATCGAAGAATTCAACTTCGGAATCACCCTGGTCGTGAAGGCGAGCGTGGGGCGCGATGCCAGTGATATACTGTTGGCGCTGAACCCCCAGATCAAAACCTTCCTTAAGGAAAAACAAGTGTCCATCCCCATTTCCGATCTGCAAGCGGATGATCAGACAGACGGAGATCAGCAGACCGGTGACGGCGCGGACAGTACGCCTACGGTGGGCAAAACCACCATGCCTATCTTTCGACAGAACAATGTGAATACGACAGCAGTCGTACAGAATAACGAGACGGTCGTACTGGGCGGAATGATTTCGAATAGACGGGAGACCCGGGTGAACAAAGTGCCCTTGCTGGCAGACATTCCGCTCATCGGCCACTTATTCCGTTATAAAAAAGAAGCGTTGGAACCGGAGCATCTGATTATTTTTGTGAATGCGCGACTGGTTGATCCTTCCGGGAAGTATGTCGAATATGAGGAATAGGACCACAGAACAGAAACGAACGCCGGGTTATTGCGGAGAGATATAACGCATGGGATGGTTCACAGTTAGAAATGCCGTAGGCGTCGACGTCGGCCAGGCCGCGGTCAAAGGCGTCGCTCTGGATTTGAAAAAGCGCGCCGTTCAGGTCAACTCGACCGGTGTTCTGGATGCCCGTCAGGAAGGGATTGTCGGCGCAAAGGAATTGTACGGCTCTGTGGCCAGTTGGCTCAATGAGCACAGCTGGACACGTCACGAACTGATCTTCGGTATACCACAGGATCTGGGCACCACGCAGCTCTCGGATTTTCCGGCCACCTCGGGCCGGAACATGGACAATATGGTCCGCTATGAAACCCAGCAGGTCTCGGGCCTGTCTGATGAGTCGTTCCTTCACGACTATACGGTTCTGCGGCCGGCATATGGCCGGACCAACCCCGCACTGATCTGCCTCTGCAAGCAGTCCATGATTGAAGAGCGACAGGCCGAGCTGGAGGAGGCGCGCGCCGATCTGGGCATCGGATGGGAGACCCTGGAGCGCGACTACGTGCTCTCCTGGGTTCTGGCGGGTGTGAGCCGTGTGGACGCCCTGCGCGAGACGCTGGTCTTCAAGGGCGGGACGGCCCTCAAGAAATGCTATTTCGGCCGGTATCGGTTCTCGGAGGACCTGGACTTCTCGGCGCTGGCAGGAGCTCCCACCGGGGACGCCATGGAAGAGGCCGTGCGCTCCGCCTGCGGGGAAGCGGTCGGGCTTCTGGATGAATATGCGCCGGCGGCTTTTGAGTGCGAGAGATATACCGAAAGGGAGCCGCATCCCGGCGGGCAGGAGGCTTTTACCATCCGTGCCCGGCTACCGTGGCACAGGCAGCCGCTGGTGCGCGTGATGATTGAAATAACTCTGGATGAACCAGTCCTGCGGGCCGTCCCGGAGAGGCAGATCATCCACACCTACGGCGAACCGCTCGACGGCCGGCTGAAGGTCTATTCGCTGGAGGAGATTATTGCGGAGAAACTTCGGGCCGTCCTGCAGCACCGGGAGATACTGGAAGAGCGCGGATGGGCCCGGTCCCGGGCACGCGACTATTACGACGTCTGGAGGGTTTTGAAAAGCTACCGGGATACACTCGATCTCTCCGGTTTTCGGTCCTTCTTGCGGCGAAAGTGCGAGGTGAGGGACGTATCGTTCCGGGGCCCGGACAACTTCTTCCCACCCTCCATCGTGAACCATGTCGAGAAGACCTGGGAGCAGTGGCTGGGGCCGCTGGTGGTGGACCTGCCGTCGTTCGATGTGGTTACAGAAGAACTGCGCGAACAGCTTCCCGTGCTGCTTGCCGAAGAACGCTGACTGTTTCCTACGTCCCGTTCCTTCTCGCCGCTACGAGCTGTCCCGTTTAAAGCATTCGAAGGAAGGATGAAGGGTCCCGGACGCTTGATAATATATGCACAAAGGGCTAACGGACTTAGCCCTTTTTATCTATGGACTCAAGTCAAGCACAAAACCGGGCTGTGCCCCTTGCGACAGAAAATAGATCGGGTATGATGATCGTCGTGGCACAACACGGGCGACAGCCGGGCGGCTGATCACCGCCGGGCCCGAGCCGAAGACATCACAGGCCACCTGGGAGGCCCAGGACTCCCGGGTGGCCTTTTTCTATTGGCCGTCGCCCACAGGCTCAAACGGAGGTCAGCAAGATGACCGACGAGAACATAGAGGACGCCATCGAGGAAAACGCGCGCGGCCCGAAGAGCGCAAGCGGCGACGCCGGCCAGGTCAGCCAGCACAGCCTGAAGGACCAGATAGAGGCCGACCGCTACCTGGCATCCCGGAAGGCGGGACAGCACCCGCTCCGGTCGCTGCGGTTCACGAAAATCAGCCCACCGGGAGCCTCCTCCTGATAGACTGGCTCAAAAACCTGGTCGCCACCGATACACCGGCCACCGAGCCGAAGAGCCCGGGCGATGCCGCCCTGGCCCGCCGCTACCTGCAGCTGGTCCGCTCCGGCGCGCTGTCGGCAAGCTACGATGCGGCCGATACCACGCCCGATAACCGCCGCCACTGGGCCCGGGCCGACGGCCTGAGCGCCGACGCGGCCGCAAACCCCGAGGTCCGCCGCACCCTCCGAAACCGCGCCCGCTACGAGGTGGCAAACAACTCCTACGCCCGCGGCATCGTGCTGACGCTCGCCAACGACACCGTGGGCACCGGCCCGCGGCTCCAGATGCTGACCGGGCGGAAGAGCGTGGACCGGACCATCGAGCGGGAGTTCGCGCTGTGGGCGGATGAAGTAGGCCTGGCCGAGAAGCTGCGGACGCTGCGGATGGCCCGCGCCCAGGACGGGGAGGGCTTCGGCGTGCTGGCCACGAACCCGGCCCTTGACCACCCGGTGAAACTGGACCTCCGGCCGCTGGAGGCCGACCGGGTGACCAGCCCGCTGCATGTCGCGGATAACGAAAACATCGTGGACGGAGTGAAACTGGATCCGCACGGAAACCCGGCCTCCTACCTTGTGCTCAAGGACCATCCGGGCGCCGACACGTGGAACCGCTTCCAGGATTTCATCTCCATCCCGGCCCGGAGCATGGTGCACATGTTCCGGACCGAACGGCCGGGCCAGCACCGCGGAGTGCCGGAGATCACGCCCGCCCTTCCCTTGTTTGCGCAGCTGCGGAGGTTCACGCTGGCGGTTATCAGCGCGGCCGAGGCGGCGGCAGATTTTGCCGGCATCGTCTATACCGACACGCCGCCGGGCGGCGATAGCGAACCGATCGAGCCGATGGACCTGGTGGAGCTGGAGCGTAACATGCTCCTGACGATGCCCGGCGGCTGGAAGATGAGCCAGATAGAGCCCGCCCAGCCGGCCACCACCTACGGGGAGTTCAAGCGGCAGATACTGAACGAGATCGCGCGCTGCCTCAACATGCCCTTCAACATCGCCGCCGGAAACTCTTCGGGCTACAACTACGCCTCCGGGCGGCTGGACCACCAGACCTACTACAAGAGCATCCGCGTGGACCAGGCCTTCATGGCGCGGAGCGCGCTGGACCCGATACTGGCCGCCTGGCTGTGGGAATTTTCTGTCGGAGCCGGATTCGTGGACGCGGTTCCCACGAGTGGATATCGCCGCATACTGCCCGCCCACCAGTGGTTCTGGGACGGAACCGAGCACGTGGACCCGGCCAAGGAGGCCAAGGCGCAGGCCAAGCGGCTCGAAAACCACACCACCACCCTGGCCCACGAATACGCCCGGCAGGGCAAGGACTGGGAGGCGGAGCTTCGGCAGCGGGCCCGCGAGAAGGAGCTGCAGCGGGAGCTGGGCCTCACGGAAACGGAAACCATACCGACCAACGAGGACGACTCGGACCTGAAAAACCGCGTGGAGGAGCTTGAAGATGGCGCATCCGAAAACGATTAGGGCGTCGGCGGAGCCGGCGGAGTTCGTGCTCGTGGAGGCGGCTTCCGGCCAGGGG
>CAJXKU010000031.1 GCA_913055945.1 uncultured Lentisphaerota bacterium
TTTCGGCGAAGAGCGCATGCGTAAGAAACGATTCGAACGCGACGACGCCTCAGGGCTTGTCTCCTTCCGCCAACTGCGGAAAGCGGAGCTTTGAAAGCGGATTTTCCACTTAAAATGGAATCATCGAGCCCCCTTTTCCCGTCCGGATTGTGTCGCCTTCCCGCTCAAAACGGGCTGTGAAAGACCGGAATACGGATTTCATTCTGCTTTCCGTTGTAGTGGTTGGCTTCATTTTTTTATTACGCCTCGCAAGTAGAGAAACTTTCTCAGCGAAATTGGTATACTGGCGTTATGGTAATATTACGGTAATAGATAGGTTGTCCCGAATTACCAAGAGTGTCGAAACAACTGTTCGGCACCCCTATCTATTTTGTGGAGGGGATAGAGGTAAACCTCTGTTCAGCAAAATGATCATCAAGCGTTAAATGCACTCGTATCCACAAAACAAGGATTCATTTATACACCTCCGCCAAGGCCTCATCATGCCGCGTGGAGGTATCAGAACAGCCGGAATGATAACGGCCCGCGATGGCAAGCGCCCGTTCTAATTGTTCTTCGTGATCGATTGCTGTGCTTTCTTTTAGGAATCGGCTTTGTAATGACGGAAGACGCTGAGTCTCTCGACAGCCGAGAAAATGACGTCTTAAATTTTATTCACTATGCTATATTCTAAGAGGTTATATAATCCTTCGGTCTATAATTTTCGAAAAAACTTCTCAGACATGTCCCGCTACGCTGGGAATGGGGCAGTATACAGGATAGAGGAATAATCACCGGATGACGGTACGCATGAAGACGAATCTGATTATAGTGGGTGCCTTAGTACTGGGAGGAGCCTGCTCCTTTGCCGCCTACCAGTTCTCTGAAATGCAGGCGTCTTCCCCGGGTGACCAAGAACCGGCCCGGCCGAAAGAGGCTGTAAGAACATTCACCGATGATACGGGGCATACGCTCCGGCTGCGGGTGCCTGTGCAACGAATCGTTACATGTTATGCCGCCTTTGCGCAAATGATAGAAAGCCTCGGGAGGGAAGACGCCCTTGTCGGAGCCACACGTGAGCAGGCAGAGTCTCGGGGAATAACAAACGTCGGCACCCACATGAGCCCGGACTTTGAGGCCATTGTATCATGTCGGCCCGATCTGGTTATCGTATCTTCGCACCGGAAGAAGGCTGTTTCCAGTCTGCGGGAGATGTTGGGGGGTACAGATTCTGCGGTATTGGCTGTACACCCCGAGACAGTGAACGATACGCTGGATCTCGTGCGGAAGCTGGGCGCGATTACAGGCAAAGAAAAGCGGAGTCGGCGCCTGGTTCGGAAAGCACGCGAGCGACTCGAAAAGGTGAAAAGCCAAGTAGAAGCTGTCCCGAAAAGACAGCGGAAAGAAGTTTTCTTCGAGGTTCGGGCAGCACCTTCACTTCTGACATGCGGGACTGATTCGGTTGCATACAATGTGATGCAGTTGGCCGGCGGGCGACCGGTCTTCCGAAAAGCGGGAAGTGTCGTGCAGATCGATGTTGAGCGGGTGGTCCATGCGCAACCGGATGCGTATATACAGCAGGTGGGCGTTATGAATCCTGATCCTGTCCATCCCTCGGAGCATGCGGTGGTCGGTGAGCTCGACTGCGTGCGTGAAGGTCGTTTTGTGAGAATCGAAGAAGAACAGATAAGTCGACCGGGACTCCAGCTTATTTCAGCGGTGGAGAAGGTTTATGAATTTTTATACGGAGATGATGAGCAACGATCAAGCATGACTGGAAGGAAATCCTTAAATGTCGGAGAAGAATAAGCAAGAAGATGTACAGCACACCCCGAATTGCGGTCGATTTTACGGGGTCGGGATCGGTCCCGGCGATCCTGAACTTCTGACACGGCGCGCGGAGAATGTCCTGCAGCAGGTTGATGTCATTTTTTATGTCGCAGGTCCCCGCACGCGGGAGAGCATTTCAGGCGGAGTACTGGACAGCCTGCCGGCTTGCGCGGCAGAAAAGGTTGAGTTGGTATTTTCTATGTCGCGGGACATTTCAGAGCGTCAAAAGGCGTGGTACGAACACGGAGAGACTGTTGCGGCGCGCCTGGAGCAGGGCTGCGACTGTGCGTTCGTCACGTTGGGCGACCCGTTGATCTATAGTACGTACGGGTACCTGCTCAAAACTCTGCGGGAGCGGCTTCCTGACCTGCAGCCGGAAACGGTTCCGGGGATCACCTCCTTCCAGCTTGCAGCAGCACGGCAGAATATGTCGCTGGTCGAGGATAAGGAAGTTCTCACGGTGGTGCCTATGGCGGAAGATGCTGTTGCAGAACAGGATCTTCCTTTGGAGGCATCAGATACACTGGTTATGCTCAAGACCTACAAAAGCCGTGAAAAAGTGCTGGAATTGCTGGAGCAGTACAACATGACAGAAGGTGTCTACGCCGCCCGGGTGGGGCTTGAAGGCGAGTTGATGACTACGGACCTGCATGAAGTTCCGGATCATCCCGAGGATTACTTGTCGATGCTGATTGTAAAAAGAACGGGCGAACATGGATAGTGTGTCTGATATCGTGATCGGCGTTGTGCGTCTTCTTGTTCTGGTTTCTGCCGGCGTGTTTGCCGGAAGCATCCTTGAAGCTACCGGCTGGATGAAGAGAGTCGGATTCCTGGTGCGGCCGTTGACCCGCTTCGGACGTCTTCCGTCCACCTGCGGATCAGCTTTCTTGACGGCTTTCCTTTCGCCTCGGGCGGCCAACAGTATGCTCGCCGGGGGGTACTCGGACAACCGCCTGGGGCGCTATGAGATGATTACAGGTGCCCTTGTGAACGTGCTGCCGAATACCCTCGCGCATTTACGCATTCTCGCATTTGCTGTAATTCCGCTGCTCGGCGGTGTGGGGGTGGCGTACATCGGCTTCCAGATCGGGGTTGCCTCAGCTGTAAGTCTCATTGTTTTAACCGTAGCTCGGGTTTTTTCCGGGAAAAGCAGAGAGGAAGGCGTTGAAGAAGAAGAAACAGGTGCGGACAGCGACGGAGAAAGTGAGAGCTGGCGGATGGTATTCCGCCGAAGCGCGGAACGGACAAAACGTATACTTACACGCATAATGCTGATCACAGTCCCGATCTATGTGCTTGTGGCGATACTCGATCATGCGGGCGTGTTCCGTCAGGCGGCCGAGCATATGCCGGAAGCGCTTGTTGCGGTACTGCCGCCGGCCAGTATTGCCGTGATTGCGGCCCATATGTCGAGTGTCATGAACGCAGCAGGGGTTGCCGCAGAATTCCTTCATTCGGCCTCATTGTCGGGACTGCAGGTGTTTATGACGCTCGTGGCAGGCTATGTGCTCAGCATGCCCGTCAGGGCGGTACGCCACGCAATACCGGCTGCAGTGGGTATATTTCCCCCACGTGACGGGGTGATCATTGTGGTCATCAGTCTATGTCTGCGTGCAGCCATCGGAATAGGAGTTTTCAGCAGTATCTGGATATACGCGATATGAGTATGATCAATTGGCAGATGACAGGCGGTGAGATTGAGGCGGAGAGTTTTCGCCGGATCGATGCTGAAGCGGAAAATACGAACTTTTCTCAGCCGGAGTGGCGGGTCGTAAGGCGTCTGATTCATACGACCGGGGACTTTTCGATTGCGGAGGACGTGTTGTTCGAAAACAACCCGATCGATGCCGGTCTTGCGGCCGTTCGACAGGGAGCCCAACTGTATTGTGATTCGAACATGATGGTGGCCGGGATCTCCCTCAGTCGCCTTCGGCAAGTGAATCCTTCGTATACACAGGACCACGTGCACTGTTTTGTGGCGGATGACGACGTCGGTGAACGGGCTCGCAGCGAAGGAATAACACGCTCGCAGGCAGGTGTGGAAAAGGCGGAATCGATTCTGGACAACGGTATCGTGTTGATCGGGAATGCGCCGATGGCGCTCGCTGCTGTTATCCGCATGGTGCGGGAGAATCGGGTACGACCTCGGATGATCATTGCCATGCCTGTAGGGTTTGTGCATGTTGTAGAGGCGAAGGAAATGCTGGAAGGCATTGACGTGCCGCATATCCGGGTACAGGGGTATCGGGGGGGCACGACCCTGGCCGTCGCAGCCCTGCATGGTATGCTGGAAACGCAGACGACCTCCGGGGAGTGTGCCGGTTGACGGCCTTGTGCTTCGGCCGGCGAAGTCTCTGGGGTGTATGGAGGAAGTGTATAATTGAGCGGATCACGTTTAAAGACTGGATATACGACCGGCAGTTGCGCAGCCGCCGCGTCGGCAGCGGCCTGGCTGGCTTTACAGGAGTCCGGCGGGCCGGAGAGGGTCAGTGTCTGTTTCCCAGATGGCCGTCAGCGGGATATACCCATTCATGAGGCTGGCGTGGATGATGTCGGTAAAAATGCCACTGCGTCTGTGATCAAGGATGCCGGGGACGATGTGGACATTACCCATGGGGCGACGGTTCGTGCTGCTGTGGGGTGGATTGCCCGGGATGAAGTACAGGAGAGCGATTTTCAGTGGCGGCGCGGCGAGGCGGAGATTGTGTTGCGTGCAGGTGCGGGCGTGGGCCGCGTGACGCGGCCGGGGCTGGATGTGCCCATTGGGCGAAGTGCCATCAATCCTGGTCCCCGGCAGATGATTGTGGAGACGCTGAGCCGGCATGGCGTGATCGAATATCCCGGGATCCTGGGCGTTACCCTGAGTATTGATAACGGTGAGGAATTGGCTGCAAAGACGTTGAATCCGGCTTTGGGCATCGACGGAGGGCTTTCGATTCTGGGGCGCTCGGGGATTGTGGTGCCGTGCTCGCGGAAAGCGTATATCGATACAATCGATGTCCTGTTGCATGGAGCTCGGAGCAGCGGGCAGGAAACGGCCGTGCTGGTCACGGGTGAACGAACCCTGAACGCCGCCAGGCAGGAATACCCGGATCTGCCGGAAATGACCTTTGTCCGGATCGGCGATTTCATTCAGGCGGCGCTGGAAGCGTGTACACGGTATGGTTTCAGAAAAGTAATCGTGGCGTGTATGCCGGGAAAATTGGCAAAGTACGCACGGGGGATTGTATGTACCCACGCGCACGCTGCGGGCCAGCGGATGCCGGCGCTGTTGTCTTTTCTCAAGCGGGAGCTGAAGAGTGACGAGCGCATGTTGCCTTCGGCGGATCTCAGGAGTGTGCGGGAACTGTTGGCGAGTGTATCCGAGAAGCAGCGGAAAGAAATCCTGGAGTTGTTGTGCTGCAGGGCACAGGAGGCATTACGAGGTATGGTCCAGGGCGGAATGGATCTGCGTGTAGACGTGTATGACTACGAAGGGAAAAAAGCAGTACGTGCAGGTGCGGAAGATGAGTGAACAATCAGCTGAAAGTGATGGCTTCCTGCCGGTGAATCTGATGCTTCAGGGGCGTTCCTGTCTGGTCGTCGGCGGCGGCAGGGTCGCGGCGCACAAGGCGAAGCGTCTCCTTGATTCCGGTGCAGTTGTGACGGTGGTAAGCCCACAGTTCGGGGAGGAAATGAGTGCCCTTGCCGAGGAATCCCACGTTCCGAAAATCAGCTTCATACAGCGCGAATTCCGCGAGGGAGACCTTGAGGATATGTTCCTGGTGTTTGCCGCCACCAACAACCTGAAAACCAACTATCATATCCTGGATAACGCGCGGCAAAAGGGTGTAATAGCATGCGGGATCGACAAAAGCTGGAAGCAGGGCGATTTCATTACTCCGGCCGCCATTCAGAAGGATGAACTCACTGTGGCCATTTCCACAGGCGGGCGTTCGTGCCGCCGTTCCCGTCTGGTCAAAGAGAACCTCGAGCGGCATGTCGAAACGGTGGAGACAGCGAGTCTGCTCGTAATGGGGACGAGTCATAATTATCTGTCGGTCGACCAGCGCGAAGCGTTCCATCTGGTGGGACGGAGGCTCGACAAGGCAGGGCAGATGCTTATGCAGGTTTGGGGGCTGCACGAGTTTATCCTCCTGAATACCTGCAATCGGATCGAGCTCATTGCAGTTGTCAGTCAGAATGAAACAGTGGATACGCTACTTGAGCGCATACTGGGGTTCGATGCTTTAGGTCCTGAGCATTATTACGTCAAGCGGGGCGTCGCCGCCTTTGAGCACAGCTGTATCCTGGCCTCGGGGCTGCTTTCGCAGACGCCGGGTGAAAAGCATATTGTTTCGCAGCTGAAAGAAACGTTGGCCTACGGCAAAGAAAGGGGATGGGCAGCCTCCATGATGGAGGACTGGATGTCCTCCGCGCTTCACGTGTCGAAGGATATCCGCAGTGAGACTACGCCTTACCTAGAGGGCGGCGAGATTGAAGATATGGCGATGAGTTACCTGGAATGGGCGTGCGGATCTCTGCGTGACAGGCGCCTGCTGGTGCTGGGGACCGGCGATATCGGCAGCGGATTGGTCGAACGGGTCGTAGAGAAAAAGCCGGCGTATAATTGCCAGTGGTTCTATCATCGGCAACGGCCCGAAGTGTCAGATCCGGCGGCGGACTATGTCCAGGTGCAGTCTCTGAATGAGCTTAAGGACTGCTTAAGCGAAGCTGATGTGGTAGTGTGTGCCACAGCCAGCGCCGGCCACGTTTTGCACCAGGGGCATGCCCCGTTCTTCGACCAGGAAAAGGAGCTGACCATCGTGGATCTGGCCATGCCGCGGAATGTGGCGCCGGAGCTGGAGAATTTGAGTCCGAACATTGATGTTGTTGATCTTGACGATCTTAAACATTGGTATCGGCGAAAAGCCGCTGACATGGCACGCGTATATGAAGTGAGTAAGGAAGTCGTGGATCGGCATCAGGAGTATTATGACAAAATCGTCCACAGTTTTCAGGGTGGGAACGCGTCCGAGTGAACTCGCCCGAATTCAGACAGCTCAGGTTGTGAATGAGTTTAAGCGACTCGTGCCGCACGTGCGCTGGGAGATCGAACCGGTGTGCTCACCGGGTGACCGTGATCGGGAAACAGACTTGCGGGCATCTCCGCAGGATTTTTTTACGCGGGACCTGGACGAGGCTTTGCTGGCCGGCAGGATTGACTGTGCTGTCCACAGCGCTAAGGACTTGCCCGATCCGATGCCTGAGGGGGTTGAGTGGTGCTGGTTGCCGCTTGCGGCAGAACCCCGGGACGCGATGGTCTTGCCGAAGGGTAAGGACGTGGCTCAACTGCCGGAGAACCCACGGATAGGGGTGAGCAGTGAGCGCCGGGAAGCGTGGGCTGTGCGGTGTTTTCCCGGGGCGCGCCTGGACGCGATTCGCGGGAATATTGAAGAGCGCCTGAACCAGCTGGATAACGGCGCGTACGACGCGATTGTGATGGCTGCAGCCGCCCTCTATCGGCTGGGGTATCCGCACCGCGTAACGCAGTTGATTCCTGAAAATGAACTGGAGGTGCCGCCTGGGCAGGGACGACTTGCATTGACGTTCGCCAGTGATGATGCAACGTTTCTTCGGCTGCGCAGCCTCTATGTCAAGCCTGTTATGTTTACGGGGGCCGGTCCCGGTGACAGCGGGTTTTGTACTCAGGCGGGGGTTCAGGCTTTAAGGTATTGTGATACGGTATTGCATGATTCACTGCTGGATCCTGCATTGTTGCAGGAAGTCCCTCAATCGGCAGAGGTGGTGGATGTGGGGAAGCGCTGTGGAAATGCGGCCTTCCGGCAGGCGGAAATCACTCGGATGATCGGCGAAGAGGCCCGCCGGGGGCGGCGCGTTGTTCGGCTGAAAGGCGGGGATCCGGGCATATTCGGCCGTCTTGCGGAGGAGACGGAGCGTTTGGAAAAGTGCGGTTTGCCTTTCCGGGTGATGCCCGGCGTAAGCAGTTTGAATGCGGCCACGAGCGGCACCGGTATGCTTTTAACGCGGCGGGGTGTTTCCCGCGGCTTCACCGCCATGACACCGCGTCAGAAAGGCGGCGGGATCGCGCCCGTAAATGGAAAAGCGCGAAGTGAACTGCCTGTTGCCTTTCTGATGTCGGCGAAAGTCCTGGATGAAATCAGTCGTCAACTGCTCGATGACGGCATGGCGCGCTCAACCCCTGCCGCGGTCGTTTTCAACGCCGGAATGCCCGGTGAACAGATTTATCGGGAAAGCTTGGAGCAGATAGCAGAGGCGATCCCGGTTGAGCAGGTTGATCAACCCGGCATTTTTCTGGTGGGCGAACTTGCGCGTCGCACGTTCTGCCGGGAAAACGGTGCTCTGCAGAATCGCCGAATATGCCTTACCTGCAGCGAGGCTTTGCAAATGCGTGCCCGCAGGACTGTTTTGGACTATGATGGTATCCCGATTGGGCACTGTTTGATCGATACGGTTATACGAGAAGAAGGGCTGGCGTATTTAGGCGGGCTGAAAAGCTGCGATTGGCTTGTCGTGACCTCGCCGTCTGCTGTGCGGTGTTTGATGAACGCCCTCAGCGAAGCCGGTGAAGACGTGCGGGCATTACCGAAAATACTTGTGTCGGGGACAGGGACACAGCGGGAACTGGAAAAGTACGGCGTGTTTCCGGACGCTGTGCCGGAAGAAGGATTCGGTGGAGATGCGGCGCTGGAAAAGGCCCGTTCGGTTATGTGTGCTGATTCGCATGTGATGAGAATCCGCTCCGACAGGGCCGGCCCGCGTCTGGCGGAGGATATCCGCAAGCAGCTTGGGGCCGCGGTCACAGACGTGACTCTGTACAGAACCGCGATCAGAGAATATGAGACGCCGCCGAACTGCGAAGCGGTGTTTTTCGCCAGCAGTTCAGCGGTTGAGGCATGGCGGGAAAACTATGGTATGAACCGATTGCACGACAAGGATGTCATCGCCATCGGGGCGCCTACGGCTCGAACGTTGAAACAGGAGGGGGTCGATGCTGTGATTGTTGCTGAGGAGGCCACAGCGGGTGATGCGATCCGTACGTACGCGGAACACCTCGTAAGCGCGAATCTGTACGCGAAGACGACAACAAGCAGATGATGCCGGATGAAGAAGTGCCCCGCTCGCTGCTTTTGACCGGAGTTGAATAAACGGAGACGGGAAAACATGGTTGTGGTAGGCGGAATAAAGGAGATCGGCGAATGAGTACGTATCCACGGACACGCTTGCGCCGGCTTAGGCGTACGGAGCGGTTACGGCGTATGTTTAATATGTCGATGCCCGGACCGGAAAAATTTATATGGCCAGTATTCGTTACCCCCGGGACGAATACACGAGAGGAGATCGGGGCCATGCCGGGGCAGTTCCGGTACAGCCCGGATGAACTCTGTCGAGCTCTGGAGAAGGAGGTGCCTGCGCAACTCGGGGGAATCCTGTTGTTCGGGGTGCCGGGCGAGGTGGAGAAAGATAATACCGGCACGCCGGCGGCGGATCCTGAAGGAGTGGTTCCGCAAACTGTGGAGAAAGTGAAGCAATCCTTCCCGGAACTGCCGGTGTTTACGGACGTGTGCCTGTGCGCGTACACCAGCCATGGGCATTGCGGCCCCGTGACCGAAGAAGAGGAGGTCGATAACGATGCTGCGAATCGGATGTTGGGCGAAGTCGCTCTTGTCCATGCTATGGCAGGTGCGGATTGTGTAGCTCCGAGTGCGATGATGGATGGCCAAGTCAGCGCCATCAGAACACGTCTGGATGAAGGCGCTATGACAAATACCATGATACTGAGCTACTCCACCAAGTTTGCTTCTTCGATGTACGATCCTTTTCGGGAGGCGGAACAATCGGCGCCCCAGGGCGGCGGGGACCGTCAGGGGTATCAGGCGCCTTACGCCGATATCGATCAGGCGTTGCGCGAATCCCGGCTCGACGAGGAAGAAGGTGCGGATATGCTCATGGTAAAACCCTCTCTGTTATACATGGATGTGATTACACAGTTGAAAGAGCATACGCGTCTGCCGGTGGCGGCGTATAACGTCAGTGGCGAATACGCGATGCTGCGCGCCGCGGCCGATGCCGGCCGAGGTGATCTCGGTGCCATGGTACGCGAGTCTACACTCGGGCTGTTTCGGGCAGGGGCCGATGTAGTCATAAGTTACTGGGCAAACCACTATGATCGACTGCTCTGAATTCCCGCTTTACCGGCTGCCTTCCGAACGAAGTTTTTCGTCTGCGATGAATATGGAGCAATACTCACGGTATCTACTTTTTCCGTCCCAGCGTTTGGACCTTCCTCTGAAGTCGCCTGTAAGCCCGTGCATATAGCTGGAGGAAGCGAACTTCCACGCGGTCCAGAAAAACCGCCGCAACCTTACTCCGTGACCCCAGCATCACCAGACCGATGAACAAGATCAGAAAGCCAACAGTACTGCCGAAAGTCAACAATACAACCGTTATGCCGAAAGCACTCAGGAGGACTCCGGAGACGAGGAGTATTGCGTATTGTACCGGGTGTTCCGGCGAGGCAACCTTTTTCTTCTTGTATTGTCCCCGGAAACGACGGCCGGGTTTATCCCGGATAAAGTTTTGCACATGTTTTTTGAGATCCCTGTACATAGTGAACCGTAGCCGATGGTCTACTGACGATGCCGCTTATCTTGAGTTTTTCTGCTTCTGTTTCTGCAACGTTGGCTGTACTTCACGCAATTCTTCCCGCCACTGCTCAGCCCTTTTATTTTCCGCCTTCATGGCCTCGTTTTTGTAGAGTTTGATATCTCAATTTCTAAATCAGATATTGAATGTTTCCGGAAAACCGTCTTTGCTTAGCTGGCCACCCGAACCTGATATTTCCAGCCTCAGACCATTAACTGTTGCTCCTCGCAGCAGGCGCTTTCGGGGGAGGTACTTACGCTGCTCCCGCTGCTCATAAAGAATTTGTATTTAAAGTCTGTTGATGACGCCCCCATTTTCCTGTCAAGATAATCGGACAGACGGCGGACTAATGAAGCAGTTCACTGCATTCGCATTTATGCGCCGGATGTGCGGTTTGTTACAGCCTTCCTCAATATTCTGCGAACCTCTGCCTCGCCCGATAATATTTAAACGAAATATGGCTAACTATGCCAGCCTGAAGGCGGTGAAGAGCACTAAAGCCGCCCTGGGTACTGGGGTCTGAGCTCGGGGGTCCGGGTACCTGTTATAAGTTTGCATGATGAACATCCCCTGATACGCAGGAGAACACGGGAGCTCTGTTATGTTCGCCACAAGGACCAAATCAGCAGACGTCGCGAAACATCTGCCAGAACAGAATCCAGGGATCGAGCAAGTATTCCCCTTCTTGCTCAATAACGCGAAAGACAAAATGCGTATGTTCCCGCGCTCCAGGCAACACTCCCGCGGTCGTCGCATAAAATTCCCCCCGGTTGAGGGGGCGGTTCTGCTCAACCTGCAAACTGATTAAATGGTGACTTTGAAGCATCCACTGCGATGAATCCGGCCAACGTCGGACACCCCGCCACCGATTATTCGCGTAGCCGGCGTTGAGGGAATTAAAGTAAAACTGATTATCGAAGTTGATGGGGGCAAATAGAAAGGTCCCGGCAGGCATATTGATATCTAGACCCCCGTGAGCTTTGGCGCCGTTATACGGCCCCATCCAGCAATCTTCTCCCCTGTAACAGTCCTCGATATTGAGTGACAGCTCCGGATTAGTGTACCACAGGGCAACAGGTTCAGGGCAAACCGAGCGGTTCGCTTCCTGAACTGCGAACCGGGCTCTTTTACGCGGTTGACATATCTGTCCGGAAAGCCAATCTTTCTCCTGCATGAAGCCACCTCTTGCAGAAAATGCAGCATCGGCCGCGTCAAACCAGAGATGGACACCGTCCAGCTCCCAAGGCTCGTAGAAACTTTGTTGCGTTCCAACTTCGCGTCGCAGTTCATGTTCCTGTCCATTAATGACGACTCGAGCCCAAAAAGCATATACTGAAATATCACCCTCTTCACTCGGCGCACACTTTTGCGCATATTTCCGTTCCACGACCTCAGCCCCCGTATCCAAAAGCAACATCTCCCACACCGTTTCGTCCGACAGTCGAAAGCACAGTGTGTCCTCATGGTTGAGTTCTATAGGGGTGAGAGATGGTTTCGCAGATCTTCGTAACTCCATATCGACCTTCTTAAGATTGTTCTTGTCGCTGATTATGCGCGCAATACGCAGTACTAGAGTCGAAAAGCCGCTTCTTCTTTAAAGGACTTAACATTTCGTGAAATAAAACTTGGGGACAACTTAGCAATAACATAGCTTCGGCATACCAATTGAGCTGACAGAATTTTTCTAATCTTGAGGTGGGTTTTTAGAAAATGAAGGCAGCGATCACAAATGAGAGCGGAATAAAAGCCGTATTCAAGTCTTTCGCAGTCCGTTCAAGCGGGAAGGCGACCCAATCCGGAGGGGAAAAGGCGCTCTCAAAGCTCGACCTTGCGCTGCTGGCGGAATGAGACAAGCCCTGAGGCTTCGTCGCGATCAAACCGTTTCTTCTGCATAGGCTCTTGGCCAAAAAACACATTTTGCTAAAATGTGTTTCTCGGGCAATTTTGTAATTACCTGTTGCTTTACGCCGAAAAGCCCATGAAGTACTATAACATTCCTTGAACGCATAGGAGCATGCCCTTGGATTCTCATAAGGTTCACCAGCTGCGCGGTCAACTTTCGTCAACAACCATAATACTATGGCGTCCTGTTTGCTCATTTGGGTGAGTTATGATCCCCCGTCCTCCGTCGCCGGAAGTACAGACGGAAGCTCCGCCGCGAGTATGAATGTTCGCAGGGTTGCCTTATAGTATACCCAAAGTTATGAATCAGGGTCGGCGGAAGAAAAGGAGATTAGAACTGTGGAGGAACCGAAAATAGATAATATGAGCCACAAGATGTTGCCGGTCATCCTAATTGGTCTGTTGGCCGCGGCGTTTACCTGGTCGGCAGATGCGGAGGAATACAAGCTTGAGCGTCTGAAAGAGACACCAACGCTCGATGGTAAGATCGATGCAGATCCTGCTTGGAAGGGAGTGACTGCCGAGAGGGGGTTCACGACACTGAGAGAGGGCGAACCTGTTCCCCGTAAGACGGATTTTCGGATGGGATATCGCGAGACGAGCCTCTATGTGGCGGTGTGGTGTGAGGAGCCGCAAATGGACGAACTGAAAGGAGAACCGGACGACACCAGCCGCCTCTGGACGGACGACTGTATAGAACTATTTCTCAAACCTGCGCAGACCGGCACATACTATCAGTTTTTGGTGAACGCGTTCGGGGCATTACGGATGAGCCGACATCCGGGCAATAATGAGGAGCCGAGCACAGCGGAATCTGCCGTATATCGAGGCGAGCAGCATTGGTCTCTGGAATTGAAAATCCCGTTTACGGACGTCCGACATGTCCCCTCCGCGGGGGATTCCTGGACCGGCAACGTAGCGCGTGACCGGCAGCCTGCACCGTCTTTTCGAGCGGTGTGGGCGCCGGTTAGTGGCATGCATGATCCGGCCAATTTTGGCATGTTCACCTTCGAAGGATCTCCTGCGATCGAACCGCGCCGTTTGGCGGAAATCAAAAAAAGGATTGCCGGCAAATACATAGATCAGTTAGATGGGGCTGTGCAAACAGGAGCCGAGCGTATGCAGCGGTGGTGTCCGGATAGTTACAAAACTGATGTAAAATCGCGCCTTAAGCGATGGAGACAGTTGAAAGAACAGTATGGTCAGATGGAGGATATCAGCGTGGACGAGAGCGACCGTTTGTTGCGTCGGGTGAGATCATTCAGGGACTTTCAAAAAGGGGAAGATGTCATGGAGAAAATCCTCGAGAAAGCGGATGCAGACCGCCCCCGTCTGTTATGGCCGGAGAACGGTTCGGAAAAAATAAAGCAGAAAATCGAAAAACATCCGTTGTTGAAACAGCTGTATAAAGAGATCAAGCGTCAGGCCACGGAGATGTTGGAGATATCTCCGGTGGAGCACAAGATGGTAGGTCGACGGTTGCTGGGCGTGTCGAGACGGTGTTTTAAGCGGGTGCTGTATCTGTCCCTGGTTTATCGGTTGACGGGTAACGAAGAGTACTGTAAGCGGGCGCAGGAGGAAATGCTTGCGGTGTCCGGCTTTAAAGACTGGAATCCTTCCCATTTTCTGGACGTGGCAGAGATGACAGCGGCATTGGGGATCGGGTACGATTGGCTTTACCACGATCTGGATCCGCAAGCACGCAAACAGATACGCAATGCTATCGTTGAAAAAGGCCTCCGTGCATCTATGCCGGGCGCGTGGTGGGTACAGGCAAAGAACAACTGGGGGCAGGTCTGCCACGGCGGACTCGCGCTCGGAGCGCTCGCCGTGCACCGGCAGGATCCGGCGTTGGCCGCCAGCATTCTCGCCCGTTCGGTAAGGAAAATCAAGTATCCTATGGAGCAATACGGTCCGCGAGGCACATATCCGGAAGGACCGGGGTATTGGGGCTACGGCACGACGTACAACGTTTTATGTATTGATGCGCTTCAGACGGCGTTGGGCAATGATTTCGGCTTGAGCGAACACGAAGGTTTAATGTCCTCCCCCCGGTATTACATGCACTGCATTGGTCCGACAGGACGGCAGTTCAACTACAGCGATTGTGGCCCAAACGCCTCCCTTCAACCGGCAATGTTCTGGTTTGCTTCGGAGCTGGAGGAACCGGAACTGCTCTTTTTAGAGCGGCGTAACCTTCAGAGTTTCGCGCAAAAGAAGCATGATGCGGCGGAGTCGGGCGGATATCGAAAAGTTTTTACGTTGCTCTGGGCGAAGAATCTTGCTGACGTTTCCCCACCGGATAGGTTGGACTGGAAAGGGCAAGGTAAGACCCCCATCGGAATTCACCGTTCGGAATGGGGTGAGGATGGCGTTTACGTCGGGCTGAAAGGCGGTTCGCCGGAAACCAATCACGCACATATGGATATCGGTTCGTTCGTCATGGAGGCGGACGGCGTCCGATGGGCCGTGGATCTGGGCTCGCAGAATTATCACAGTCTGGAGAAGCGCGGCTTCAGCCTTTTCAATATGGCGCAGGACAGCGAGCGCTGGCAGGTTTTTCGACTGAACAACGACAGTCATAATACCTTGACGGTGAACGGAGAGCATCAGCGTGTGAGCGGTCATGCTCCACTGATTGCATTTTCAGATAAGGATCCGGCTTACAGTGCCATAGATATGTCATCAGTATACGAGGAGCAACTCGCTCGCGCGTTACGTACGGTTGCATTGCTGCAAAAGCGGTCCGCGGTGGCCATTCGCGATGTATTGAAGGCGCCTGATAAAACTGTAACGGTTCGCTGGGGGATGGTTACGCGTGCGGATGTGAAGATACAGGACCACGGCGGTCAAGCCATATTGTCTCAGGATCACAAAAAGTTGACCTTGACGGTAAAAAAGCCCGGAAACGTAAGGCTGGAAACGTATCGGACAAATCCGCCGCCGTCAGATTATGATGCGGCGAATCCCGGCACCTGCATGGTAGGGTTCAAGGTGCGCCTCGAACCTTCGGAAGAAAGTCGGTTGCTGGTGCTTCTGACCCCCGGAACCGAGGGAGCCGCGGAAGAGGCGATTGAGGAAATGCCGGATATTTCTTCCCCGTAAGGCGTATTGGAAGCGTTGGCGAAAAGTCTCCGGAATTCACCATGCTGAGCAACCTGGCAGCCGCAATCAAACATGGCATCAGGTTGCAGTATCAGGCGTTCAGCTTGTCACAAAAACCGGGGGGACGCTTGAGTTCTGAGCGTCAGAAAATGAAGATCCACGGGCAACAGGCCACATGTATGGGGAACAGCCCGTGCAGCCCCCCCCTGGCTCACTCCTGCGACGCGCCTTTCTGCTGGCCGATCATAGCCCTCACGGTATAAACAAAGGGGTTTTCTTCGGAGGGATAATCGGTACGGATGGAAATTTCCGCGCTGCTGTACGTTTTGTACGGTTTCAGGGGTTTGACGTGCAGGATATACGCTGTGCCGGGTTCGATGTCCGTCATTTTTACCTCGAACGCATCTGAATCGACAGAGATATCGGTGATGTGAATCGGCTTTTGTCTCCGTACTCGGAAGGTTATCTTTTTCGCGTTGAGTGGTCTGTTTTCTATGTACCAGATCAGTCTGCGGGGGGCGACCTCGACGTAAGGTTCTGCGTGGACGGTAACCGTAAGCTTCTTGGTGCGCACCTGCTCCTGGGCTTTACTGGTAACGTAAAGATGTTTACTTATTACCCCTTCGCCCCGGGAAAAGGTGATCCTGAAAGAGATGTCTCCCTCTTCCCCCGGTTCATACACCTTCCGGGAAGGTTCTGCTGCTGTACATCCCCCGCAGGTCGTGCGTGTACGGATAATCCGCACGGCGTGCTTGCCGGTGTTGCGAAAAGAAAAAGTACCGGCCATTTCTGTCTCACGGGCAGATGGGTATAAATGCGCTTCATCAGTCTCCCATTCAAGGTGCGGGCCTGCATGCAGCGGCATGATGCCGCTGAAGCTGCCGAACATGACGAGCATTATCAGAAGTCCGCCCGTGTGCCGGAAACAGCTTATTACGTCTTTTTCGTTTGCCATCGTTCTGCGGATCATATAGTTCTACAGAAAAGGGAATCTGCGTTTATGAAACAGAATACGAACAACAGCAATATACAGCTTTGCGGGTTCCTCCTCCACTTCACCAGCGATTTATTGTATGCCCAGATACAGTATCGCGATGCCCAGGGCCAGGAGAAGAACCCCTGTCAGGGCTCTTGTCATGGCTGCGTGACGTTTTGCCCAATCGGCTAAACGCTGGGATCCTATACCGAACGTGCCTATCGCCACTATCGTCAGCAGAGGGGCAATGAAGGCTGTGTTATACAGGAGAAGATGGCTGACACTGGTTGTGTCTGCGGTTGTGCGGGTTATGAATACGAGTATCGGCAGGTAAATCTGGCCTGTACAGACAAGTTCAATGCCGCTGACGAGAACGCCCAGCGCTATAGCTCCCAGTCCGAGAAGGGGGTTGGCCACAGAATGTCGAATGAGATAGTGGGCCGCTCGGTGAAAGATCGTGGGCATCCCGAAACGCATATTCGTGGGGCCCGAGCGACGGGACAGCCATACATCAACAAAGGCAAGAACGGCCAGAACGATACAAAGTGCGCTTACGCCGAACATAATACATCGAAACAGCATTTCCCATTGCTGGATGATATGCAGAAATCGGCTTAAGCCGAGACCTACAAGAAAATAGCATAAAAAAACACCAGCGCTGAAGAGCAGTCCGTAGGCCAGGATATACATTCTCCTGTTTCCCCCGCTCAGGCATAGGTAGCTGATGAGGAACAGCATTACCGCGAAGGCACACGGGTTCACGCCGTCCAGCAGTCCGGCGATGAGAACAGTGGAGATGGTCATCTCCTCGGAGAGATGGCGGATTTCTTCATTGGCCCCGGATAGCGCCTGCTCGGTGTCCCAAGTCTGCCAGAAAGGGGATTCAGGGGGATTGGCGAACATTTTCTGAAGTCTGCTATCAGTAATCCGGGGGGCGTAGAGAATTTCGTCCCCTGATGCTATCATCGGCGTCTGTAATCGGTCATCCTCCGGAACCTCTAACGCCTTGGCAACGGCTACCTGAAGCATCCTGTTGCGGGGGGTCAGGACGTTGAGCTTCGCAAGGTCGCGGTCGGGGTATAACTTCTTTGCATGAGCGAGCTGTTTTTCTACGCGTCGACACGCATCGCAACCCGGCGTATAGAAATACAGCAAAGTGCTGCTTTTGTGATCCGTAAAATCCGAGGAGGCTATGGAGCCCGTCTGCTCGGCATGGCGCTTGTCTTCTCCCGGCGGGGCGGCCTGGTGATTTTCCTGCTGTGTGGATTTTTGTTTATGTCCTGTATACAGGTTCAACAAAGACTTTGATGTGCGCAGAGTGGTAACGATGTCGGCCGGTTGAGCCTGAGAGAGGAGCTTTTCCTCAGTGAGGTTTTCGGCCCATGAGGAAATCCTTTCCTGGCCGCCGCGGATTCTGCCGCCGGCTATCAAAGCGGGGAACTTTTCGGCGGTTGTATCGGTTTTTTCTTCGAGCGAAAGGAGGAGTTTATACCCCTTTTTTTTATCCACGTTCACAAAGTAAACGGGCGGAAATCGACTGTTGAATGTCTTCTGTAGGCGCGGCAGGAGGTCTTCTTTTATCCAGCGGCAATCGTCACAGCCGGGCGAAGCGAAGAAAATCAGAGCATGCTGGAAAGGCGTTTCCTGATCCGACGCTCGAGGGCGGTTTGAAGCTACAGCCGCCGGTGGAAGAAAAGCAAGTAACGCTATAATTACCGGAGAAGCTCTTACAACTCGGCAAAATCTTTGCAGATTAGGTCTTGATTGTTCTGTGCGAAGTCTCATTCTTCTGAACTACATATTCGAACACGAGCGTGACCGCCGCCCCACGTCCAAAGCGCTGCAGAAACCGCAGCGTACGCCGAAAGACAGCCGTTCGCCTTTTAACCCGTCAGAGTTCATATTTCAGTATGGTTTGAATTCATGGAGTCGCGTTAGCAACTCGCATATGAGATTCATCTCTCTCTCGAACCTTGCCGTTCCCGTTGGTCACTGCTGCATGTTCATGCAGCCTTTGTTGCTTCGCAACGGTGTCGCGAAGCCGAATCGATATGAACGTAGTAACCCGACATCGGTTCGGGACAAAGTTCGGGATTCCTGGTTCGCGCCGTCAAATCTTATCCGAACCCACCCGCCGGGGGAAGTCCGGAGACCCCAAACAAGAGACATCAAAAAGAGCCGCCTTCTGGCGATGCGCTCGGCCTCGAGCGAAATATGTGGCGGAGGCGCGCCACATCCCCAGGGGGTTCCTTAAGATTACGCCCTCCCAGCTCGAGTCTCGTGCCAGCGTCAATTGCGCCCTTCACGCAATTTCTTCATCAAATACAACGGCGACTTTTCCGCTCTTTCCGCTTGCCATTAATTCGTACGCCTGATCCGCTTCGTTGATTGGGAAGCGGTGGGTGACCAGCGTCTCCGGATGGATGTCCCAGCGGACCAGACGTTCAGTTAACTCCTGCATCATCCACGTGGAGGTAACCCATGAGCCGTGAATGCTGATCTGTTTGTGGATCAGATCCGGACTGGGGTTAAACGTAACATCGCCGCCTTCTCCGATGAAGGCAACACTTCCTCGAGGGCGGGTGGCCCGGATGGCAAGTTGCCTTCCGCCACTGCTTCCGGAGCAGTCAAAAGCCTTCTCGACGCCTTCGTCGGAATATGTAGCATCAGCTATTTTCTTTACCGCCTGTTCGTCTGCAATGTACGCTTCATCGACCAGGGCTTTTTCCCGTGCAAGATCGATCCGTTCCTGTTTTATATCCACGCCGATCAATTTGTTTGCGCCCATGGCTTTCGCCACCATAAGATTGGCCAGGCCTACAGGACCCAGCCCAACCACCAGTACAGCATCGTCGCCGTCGATCCCTGTTTTCCGGATAGCTTCATATACGGTGCCGAAGCCGCACGCCACTTGTGCGCCGTCGGTATAGGAAAGTCGGGGCGGAAGGTATACCAGGTCTTTCTCGTCCGCGAGTATGTACTCAGCCATACCTCCGTCGCGTTGCCAGCCGTAAGCTTCGCGGTGTTCACTGGAACAGGAAACCATGTATCCACGGCGGCAGTCATTGCAGACGCCGCAGCCGCTGATGTGGTATACAATCACAGGGTCACCCGTGTTGAAACGTTTCAGGCCTTCGCCGCATTTGACGATTTGTCCGCAGGGTTCATGGCCCGCAATGACGTTCTGGTAGGCCTCCGGTCCCTTTCCTTTGTGTTCCCGGTAAATGGCGCGGATGTCACTGCCGCAGATTGTACTGGCTTTGGTTTTCAGTAACACCTGACCGGGGCCGGGCTCCGGGACGGCGACTTCTTTAATCTGTGCGGTACTGTTTCCCGGCAGGTACACGGCTGACATGGTATCCGGAATCTGTGTCATAAGCTTTTCCTCCTTTGTTGGATGGGGTTAGTCCGTAGTCATTGCTGTTCCGGCATATGAGAGCGCGCCAGAGCAATTTAATTTCAATCAGCTTCTTTTGCGCAATATAACATGCAGCCGTAAACGGGCGCTGAGCCTGACTATGATGAATTGAAGGGCCGAAGGCCCTGTTTCAGCCTAGCCCAAGGTATAGCCTTTAGAACTCACGCACGTAGCGCGATTTTGATGACAACCTGAAGCCGACAAGTCGATCGCGCGGTTTTAGCCCGTCAGAGTTCATACTTTAGTATGGTTCCGATTCATGCAGTCGCCGCATACCGAGTCTCCTATGAGCATGCCCGCCGGCCAAAGTCCTGATACCCCAAACAAGAGACTAATCGGGGGTTTGACTGTAACGAATCGCTTAACGCAGTTA
>CAJXKU010000032.1 GCA_913055945.1 uncultured Lentisphaerota bacterium
AAAGGTACCGGCCATCCGCTCAAGCTTAGCCCTACCGAATCGTGATTCCCAGCGGCCGAACAGCTCTTCAGGCATTGACCAGCGAACATGCGAAGGCGCCGTCTGCTGGAGCCACTTTTCATATACTTCCGGAGTCTTCGCGGTTAATCTGCGGCACACCGCATTTATAAACGCCGCTTCGCGCCGGTGAAACCGCCGACGCGCAAACGCAACACACGCGTTGGCTGTCACCGGGAAGGGGGGACTTTTAAGAAACAGGTAATTTGTTACTGCCCATCGCAGGATCCATCTCACCCGCGGGCGCACCTTCCTATCAGCCAACCGGTCAATCACAAAGTCCACCTGGGAAAGATGTCGAAACAGAGTCATGACGCCGTTAAACAGCGAATTGCTCTGCCGGGCCCCCGTAAAGAGTTGCCCCAGGGGGTTCCCGGCTTCCCATTGCCTGACTAAGGCAAAATACGAAGGCAGAATTCCTTCAGCGGAAGACTGATTGCTATCAGTTTTTTTCGACATAAGCTTTCGCGGTCCACAGTGTATGGTATTTTACGTATTGTACAACCTGCAGCAGCTCTTAGATGGAAGCGCCTCGCATGCCCGCGCGCCGAATGCTCCGCATTGCTGAGTGACTCGGGTCTTTTCGCAGAGCAGAACAGGCAATTTTCAGAAAACGACACAACAGCCCTATCGCAAAAACAAGTTCAACTTCATGTGGTCAGCCAAACATAAAGATTTATCAGGATCTATATCTTCGGATTTCATTTTCCGACGTTTTGCTGTGATCCGCTCTGTTTCGACCGCTCTGCTTGCGGTTACCATCGTGTGTACCCATGCGGGCTCAGCACAGGAATCAAGCAGCCGTGCTCAGACAAAGAGCGAGCGTATACAAAAACAAATCACCCGCTTGCGCGCAGATCTTCAAACATGCGATGAGAACATACGTGTTCTCGCGGAGCGCGTCAAACGGCTCAGACAAAAGAATAACGAGCTCGAATCAGCGTTGTCCGAAGTACGGAAAAGTTTACAACGACTGAAAAAGAAAATCAAAACTTTTCGCAAAGAACTTTCTCAGGAGAAAAAGACCCGACAAAAAGCCATGGAGAAAATTACCCAATCTTTGTCCAGGGAAATCTCCAATACTCTGGAGAGTGTAAAGGGGCAGTCCCGAACTGAGCAAGGGGATAAGAAGAGCCAGGGCAGCTATACCGTCAAACGAGGCGATACCCTCAGTACAATCGGCAAAGCTTTTAACGTTTCCCCCGCAGCCATCAAAAAGCGGAATGATCTGGAAGGCAACGTGATCTACCCGGGGCAGAGACTCGTCATCCCCCCGCAAAGCGAATGACTAAGGAGAGGAACATCATGGCTGATCAACAGCAGGACCAAAAGCGTATGGAGAAGACCCAAATCGTCCAGCTTCTCAAAGACAATGCACGCATAGGCAATGATGAAATCGCAGAACGCCTTGAGATGGACACTCAACAAGTAACATCCCTGATAAAGGAAATGGAAGAAGAACGAACAATCCTCGGCTACAACACCCTGGTCAACGAAGAGAATCTGGGGCAGGAACCCGTCCATGCAATCATCGAAGTTGAAGTAGCTCCGGAAAGGGACTCAGGATTTGATCGGGTCGCGCGCTTGATCAGCGGCTTTCCGGAAGTCCGAACACTCCATCTGCTGTCCGGCACCTATGATTTGAGTCTCGAGGTTACGGGACGATCTCTTCAGGAAGTCGCGTTCTTTGTGGCCAGCAAACTATCCCTGATCGAAGGCGTCCGGTCTACCCGCACGCACTTTCTATTGAAAAAATACAAAGAAGCAGGTTTTGTCTTTCACGAGGAGGAAGAATATGAACGACTCAAAGTCGCACCGTAACCGCATTGCCGATCACATATCGTCGCTTCCCCGAAGCGGTATCCGAGACTTCTTCGAACTCGTCAACAGTATGGATGACGTCGTATCGCTCGGCATCGGCGAACCGGACTTTGTCACTCCCTGGCGCATCCGCGAGGCAACAGTATACGCACTGGAACGCGGCCACACGAGCTACACCTCGAACCTGGGGTTGCGCACATTGCGGGAAGAAGTATGTCGCTACGTACCGAAACGCTTCAACGTACAGTACGATCCGGAGACCGAATGTATCATAACTGTCGGCGTCAGTGAAGCGCTGGATCTCGCCTTCCGGGCCCTGATCAACCCCGGGGAGGAAGTCATCTACCACGAACCCTGCTATGTCTCCTACGCTCCGTCCATCACTATGGCCCACGGCGTACCCGTGGCTGTCCCCACGAAAGAAGAGAACGACTTCTCGCTGGATCCTGCCGACGTTGAGGCCGCCGTCACCCCCAACACCAAACTGCTGGTCCTGAACTTCCCGAACAACCCTACAGGCGGAGACCTGGATGACGAGAAAAAGAAAGCCCTTGCTGAGATCGCTGTAGCGAACGATCTTATCGTGATTACCGATGAAATTTATTCGGAGCTTACGTACGGCGCTCAGACGCCAAGTATAGCCGCATACCAGGGCATGAGAGACCGGACCCTGCTTCTTCACGGTTTTAGCAAAGCTCATGCCATGACGGGGTACCGCGTGGGCTACGCCTGCGGCCCGAATGACCTGGTAGAAGCGATGATGAAAATCCACCAATACACCATGCTCTGTGCTTCTATTATTGCTCAGGAAGCGGGCGTTGAAGCGTTGCGTCACGGAGAAAGAGACATGCAGGCCATGCGCGATGAATACCGGCAAAGGAGAAACGTAATCACCAATCGCCTGAACGAAGCAGGACTTATCTGCCGCAAACCGGCGGGCGCTTTTTATGTATTCCCCCGAATCACAGAGACAGGCCTCAGCTCAGAAGAATTCGCACGACAATTACTCGAAAAGAAGAAGGTAGCAGTCGTCCCGGGAACGGCTTTCGGCAATAGCGGAGAAGGTTATGTACGATGTTCCTATGCGACAAGCATGGAGGAAATCAACGAGGCCATGGACCGGATCCAGGATTTTGTACATGAATTAGCCTGATACCTCGAACCGGCCCTTACGCATGGCGATTGCCAAACCGTTTTCTGTACCGTATGGCCCCGTTCGAACAGGTAAAACACACCTGCAGCCTGTCTTTGTCAGACTGGCAAAGGGGGACCAGCCACCTATATTTGGACGTTGCCGACTCATACGAACAAGTTATTCGGAAAAGGCGGAAAACCTATGGTTATCTCAAAATTCAATCGACTCATTGCCAAACACGGACGCGTCGCGTTTGTTATCATCGGCATTCTTATTGTAGTTCCTTTTGTCTTCTTCTACGGTGCTTCAGGCCTTGGCGGGGGTGGAAAAGGTCGCAAGCGCGGCATTAATAAGGTAGGCCGAATGTATGGCAGCAGCATTGACCCCGACCGTTTTAAGAGGCAACTGTATGCCGCCGAACTGAGCTTCCTGCTCAAACGCGGGAAACTTCTGAGCAGGAAACAGGAATCGTTCGATCAATGGGTTAAGCTCACCCTGCGACGTATGAGAATGCTGCGTGAAGCCCGGCAGCGTGGCCTCACGCATGTCACGGACAGCCGGATTGCGAAGAATATTCGCGAACAGCGCCTCTTTCAGAAGGAGGGCAAGTTCAGTAAAAAGCGTTTCAACCAGCTCTTCAGCAACCTACTGCAGCAACCGCCTCGGAATATTTCAAAAAGTGACTTCGACCAAATTATTAAAGAGAATATCATTATTGATCGGCTGAAACAGCAGGTCAAGTCCGGCGTGTTTGTCTCGCCTGAAGAGGTTAAAGAAGCATACAAACGCCAGAATGAACAGTTTGCCGCCAAATATAAGCTCTTCGATTCTTCAAAATACACCGATAAAGCCAGAGAGAACCTAAACCCCAGCCCCGCCAGAATCAAAAACTATTTCGAGAAACACAGCGATGAATTACAGCTACCCCCGAGGAAAGTTGTGAACGTCGCCCGTTTTTCCTTTGAAGATTATGAAGCCGATGTCGCCGCTGAAGAAGCAAAAGAGTACTACGAAAAGCATAACAAACGGTTTAAAGGAAAAGATTTTGCAGACGTAAAAGATACAATCAAGAAAACACTCCGCCGAAAGAGACAGTTGACAAATGCAGAACAGGATGCAGTTGAACTTTTAAACCGGATAAAAACAAACACCCGGGGCAAAGAACCGGGAAAAGTCGCCGGAATTTTTAAGCAATTATGCGCAGAAGCCGATGTAACCTGCAAAACCAGCGGCCCTTTCCTGCGAGACAGCTCAGAGCCCATCCCCAACATCGGCAAAGAAGCAGCCCTGCGGCGACGGGCGTATGCACTGAACGAAGAGACCCCCCTGACTGAGCAACCTATCAGAGGAAAAAATGCTTACTTCCTCGCGAGTTGGCAGAAAACACTGCCGGCGAAGACTCCCCGGAAACTTACTGACTATGTCAAAACAACAATCAAAAAGAAACTTGTTGCTGAGAAAGTACGGAATTTCTTTAAGAACCAGGTAGCTCCTTACCGGGAAAAAGCGCAAGACGGCATCTCTCCACAGGAACTTCTCTCTGATAAGCAAAAAGAGTTGATGCAGGGAGGGCGTCAGAACTTCAGAGAAAAGTTCCGGCAATATCGCGAATTCGCCGAGAAAATTAACGCCGAGTTCAAACGTTATTATGTTCCTGCAAAAGCGAAAATCCGCGTCGCGTTGTTTCCTTTTAAACAATACAGAAAGGACGTTGAGGTCACAACCCAGGAATGCAAAGAATACTACCAGGAGAACAGCTCTGAATATAATAAAAAACAAGTACGCACCCGTCACATTTTTCTCAACAACTCGGACAAATCCGAAAAGCAGATGGAAGCGCAGAAAAAATTGTTAAAGGACCTGAAATCGAAACTCGAAAATAACGAGGCAGATTTTGCTTCCTTAGCAAAAAAACATTCGCAGAACAAGGAGACCAGCCAAAAAGGCGGCGACACCGGGTTCTTTTCCAAATCCGCCCAAGACGCGCCCGCCTTTGCCGACGAAGCTTTTAAACTCGAACAAGGAGATATCAGCGACATTATTGAAACAGAAAAAGGCTTCCACCTTGTAAAGCTGGTTGACAAGCGGAGCCAAATTCCTTTTGAAGAAGTTCAGTCCGAGATAAGACAGACGTTGAAACAGGAAAAAGCGCGAACCCGTGCCAAGCGGGCGGCAACGCGTTTCGAAACTGGCGAAAACGGTGTTTATACCACAATTGACAACCGTAACGTTCAAGCTCACAAGGAAGGACTCGAGGTCTTCAACAAAGTTGCTGAAAACATGGAAGTCAAAGTTACATCAACTGATTGGTTCACCCGGCAAGGCCCGATACCGGAATTAGGACGTAAACCCACCCTGGCCAAAGAAGCTCAGAAGCTGTCTCCCGAAGACGCCCGTAGTGCACTCTCCCCGGTAATAAAGGGAAAATCCGGATATTATTTAGCCTATTGCCTGGATAAGAAAGACGGCCACCTGCCGCAGCCTTCCCAGCTGGACCCGGATTCCGATGTCTACCGCAAAGCCCATAGGGATTTAATACGAAAGAAGGCGAAAGAGCTCGCGCTCAAGGAGGCCGAAAAGGCGTACGAAACCCTCCGGGCTAATCTCGCCGAGACCAAAGACTTTGAACAAGCGGCATCCGAGTGGGCCTTCGAAGAAACGGCCGCCTTTACCCGGGCACAGCCGCCGCAGGATGCCGCATCGCCTCAACTCCTCGCCCGCATCGTACCTGAGGCCGAGCAAGGTACCTTACTCCAGCCCCGGAAAGTCGATAATGGCGCCATCCTCGTATACGTCCACCAGCGGAAACCCGCCTCAATGGATAACTTCGAAAAACAACGCGAACGCATTACGTCCCGCCTGCGTCGCGAAAAAGAGACCCAGGCTCTTGAGAAATTCTACCAGAAATTACGACGCGAATCAAACACGCAGCTTAAGGGCCGATGGGCCAAATCCGGATGAATTCTCCGTGGCAGGTTCCGGCCATCGTTACCTGCCAATCCTTCGGCGAGGGGCACCGTATCGTATCAGAGAACTCCGTTTAGCAAACTGCGTTTAGGAATTGCATTCAGCATGTCGTAAGCATCCATGCTCTAATCGTCACGCTGGACGCAGTCCCTCGTATGAGACAATTGCATTGAGCGTATCGTTACCGGCAGGCCGCGATTCGTCTCTTGTTGGGGGTGTCCGGACGTTGACCGGCGGTCAGGCTCGTATGAGACTAACTGCGTTAAGCGATTCGTTACAGTCAAACGCCCGATTAGTCTCTTGTTTGGGGTGTCAGGACTTTGGCCGGCGGTCAGGCTCGTATGAGACTTGACCGCGAGAACCAGGAATCTCGAACTTTGTCTCGAACCGATGTCGGGTTACTACGTTCATATCGATTCGGGTTCGCGACACCGTTGCGAAGCAACAGAAGTTGCATGAACATGCAGCAGTGACCAACGGGAACGGCAAGGTTCGAGAGAGAAATTGAATCTCATATGCGAGTTGCTGACGCGAGTCCATGAAATCGTCACATACTGAAGTACGAACTCTGACCAGCCGAAACCGCGCTATCGACTTGGCGGGGTAAATAGTCAGGCCGTATATGCCGTCTTAAAAACAGAAGGATAGAAAGAAGATTATGTTCACGGAGAGCAAGTATGGCTGATCACATCATAGCACAGAACAATGTGGGCTTCGATATCGAGTCCGTCATCAATAAGCTGGTCAAAGCCGAAGCTCAGCCCATTAAACGCCTTCAGGAGCAGAACGCTCAACTCCAGGATAAAATCAGTGCCTGGAGCGATGTGGACAGCAAAGTGGCAGACCTGCGGACAAATCTGGACACTGTCACCGGGTACAGCATGTGGGACCAGAACAAGGCCGAGGTCACTTCCTCTTCCAAAGACAACCTGATGAGTGCCACCGCCAGTTCCAACGCGGCTGAAGGTACCTACGACTTTGACGTCAGCCAACTAGCCCAGTCCCACAAGGCTGCGAGCGCGTCAGCCGCCTCCATCACCGGAAATACCGATGCGGATTCCTCCACGGACCTGGGGCTGGAAGGCAAATTCACCATCGGTGGCGAAACGATAAGTGTAGGAACGAGCGATTCGCTGAACAATATCCGGGACACCATTAACAATGCCGCAAGCAATATGTCCGACAGTGAGCGGGTTGAGGCTAACATCGTAGACAACCGACTCGTGCTCAAACGCGAACAGACCGGAAGCACCGAAATCAGTATCGACGAGTCCCCCAGTAATGGTGCCGACGAGCCTATTCTCGATAGTGGGGGGCTGGATATATGGGACAGTGCGAACGGATTCCACAACGAAACACAGGCCGCCCAGGACCTGAATATGACTGTCGACGGCATGTCTGTGACACGTTCGTCCAATACCGAGCTTACCGATGTCATCGAGGGCGTAACGCTGAATTTCAACAAAACAGGAACGGCCACCCTGGAGGTAGGACCTGACGTTGAATCAATGAAATCCAACATCCAGGGCTTCATAGACGCTTATAACAGTGCCATGTCAGAAGCGGAGAACAAAACCAACGTCACCGTGGAGGACGATTCAGTAGAGACCGCCACCCTGCACGGAAGTTCATTGTTGCGCAGTTTCCAAACGAATTCGCGGGATATGGTCACCTCAAGCGATCCCGACCTGGACAGCTCCTTCAGTCGCCTTCAGGACATAGGCATCGGTACCAGCGGCCCCAGCAACCGGCTTTCCATTACGGACAGCGAGAAACTCGAGGACGCTCTCGAAAACAATACCGACAAAGTGGAAGCTTTGTTCCGGAACTCCGATGACGGCGGCGTCAAGAAGCTGAGCAACTACGTGGACTCTGTCGCCCAAGTCGGCGGCAGTATTGATGATCGCATAGATGTGCTGAACAACCGCGTCGACAGAAACGACGAACGCATAGCAGATCATCAGCGTCATCTCCAAAGCTACGAAGAGCAGTTGTGGCGCGAATATTCGAACCTGAACAAATACGCCGGGCAGATGCAGCAGATGGGCAGTTATGTAACTCAGATGTTGTAAGTTCTGCCGCTTAGGCTTCCCTTCCGTACGTACCAGCCAAGCCGCCGGGTGGCGGAGCCGCCCTGATACCTCAGGGGCAGACGGCTAATATAGCGACTTCGATTTTGTCTGCATACGTGTCCTTTCCCGGCTGGATACACGGACGGCCTCGACCGTGGCACTCACCCCACTCGAGGCCGGGTGACTATCCATAACAGGGAGGCGCGACGGCGCAATCCGTTCGACCGACGTCCAACACACCACCCATGCGAACCGCGAAGCGGTCCAGGTGGGTAGCTACGGGCGTAACCCCGTGGAAATCGCAGTTATACCACCACAAGCGCGCGCCCAAAGCGGGCGCGGGTAATTCTTGTGGGGTACGCCATACCAATCAATCAGCGATGCTGAATAACGAACTAACCCGGAACGGCGCAATTCTCTGGCATATGGGGCCGAACCAGGCTTCGGCCTACCAGAGCGGCGCCGGGCCGCCGACACTCCGAGATATGCTGCGCATCAGTCTACCGATCCGCTTCGCAGTCCGGCAGATATTTAACCGGCGCCCCAACGCGGCGCCGCTATTTACCGCCCGGCGTGAGCCGGGCGTGTTGGCGGTGTTTGCCCTGCCCCGAAGAGGCACAGGTAGGTACTCCTCGTTATTCCGACTTCATATACACCGCCGGTTCGACATTAGCAAACCTGGCGTTGACGGCAGCCAGGCTCTCGGAACGACCTACAAACAGCAGACCGCCCGGCTTAAGCAACCGAAGAATTTCGTCCAGAAGACGTCGCCGCACCATCTCGTCAAAATAAATCATCACGTTGCGGCAGAACACAGCATCGAACGGACCGCGCATGGGATAAGGCGGATGGGCGAGATTCAACTGCGCGAACGCGATCATGTTTTTCAATTCGGCCTTTACGTGATAACTGCCGTCCTCGCGCCCGGAAACAAAATATTTCTTCTTCAGATGCTCCGGCACGTTCTCCACGTCTTCTGCTGTGTATTGGCCCTGTTTTGCCTTCTGCAGAACCGCGACTGATATATCCGTCCCCAGAATGCGCATATCGCAGGTATCGCTCAGGTTGTCCAGCAGCGTCAGACCGATGGTATACGTCTCCTCACCAGAGGAGCATGCGGCTGACCATATCCGGAATTTCCGCTGCCCTTCAGTGTACCATTCGCGCAGATGGTCACCGAGCACTTCGAAATGGCGGGGCGCACGAAAAAAGTCTGTTGTATTCGTGGAGATCACATTCAACAGTTCCACGAGTTCCCGCCCCGAGGTGTCTCTGGACAGATACTTGTAATAATCACGGAAGCTCTTCAGCCCGAGTTTCCGGACCCGTTTGGCGAGTCTCCCCGCCGTCATAATACGCTTCTCGGCGGAAAGCATAATGCCGGATTTATCATAAATTAACCCGGCGAATTTTTCAAAAAGACTGTTGTCGAGTTCTTCCATATACAAAAATCCATAACATCACCGGACCTCAGAATTCCGTTATTCCGTCGTCAATTGTCCTGGCGTCGGTTTGCTTCGAATCGGTCGAGAAATCGGACAAGTCGCTTGATTCGGGAGGCGTCTCTCCGGCCTTCGCTTCGCCTTGCCGGACAAAAATCTCCACACCTCCGGCCATGCTGCCGTTTTTATCATACAGCGGGGAACTTATAGCCCTGACCGGCATTCGCATTCCGTCGCGCGCAGTAACCGTAAGCTCCCTGGTAATGACTTCGCCAGTACGCATCGTTTTCCGCATGTTACAGTTCTCTGTGCCACAACCTTCTGTACGGCACAATTCCGCGCATGTCATCTTCCGCTCCACTTCATCACGGCTGTATCCGACCATAGTCAGCGCTGCATCGTTTATACGGGTAACAAGAAGCTCTTCATCGACGACCAACAACGGTGCTCCCACACTTCGGAGGACATTCTCCAACTGTTCTCTGGCCCGGGCCTCTTCTGTGCGATCAAACAGGGTTACGACACCCCCGCTGAATTCGCCTTCTTCATCAAACATCGGCGAATGAGAAGCATGCACAGACACATCGCTTCCGTCCCGTGTCACGATTTCAGTATCGACTTCAAGAGCCATTCCGTTTTCCATACAGCATCCCAGGGCACAACCGTCCGGTGTGCGAAGGGGAAGAGCACGGTGCAGTTCGTGACATTTGATCTGATTGACCACCTCATTCCGCGAATATCCTGTCAAAGTCAGCGCCGGCTCGTTGATGTGCGTAACCACACAATTATGATCGACCAGAAACATCGGGAGTGTAATACTCGCCAGAGTCTTCTGGCTGAGATCCTGTTCCGCCCTGCCCTTCGCCGGTTGCTGGAACATCGCGCCTGTTTCCTTTCGCATATGTTGATGATTTCCGCCTCGCATGGTATTTTAATACAATAGCTGATTCGTGACTGTTAACAGATTCAGCAAGTAAGAGTCAGCGTCCTTTCTGTGGGCAATCAATCATCCTCGCGGAAAAGAGGATGTTGAACAAAAAACGAGAAAGGTCAATCACATGCACGAGAACGCCGAGGTGCGGGAAGCCTGCGCCAATCTCTTCGGCCGAAACGTTGTCCTATCCCCCGAATTTCTCGACTATCTCCAGATCTCCGGCTTAAAAAAAGCTTATCGCCAGCGCCTTTTCGAAACTCATCCGGACCGCGCAACACACCTCCAGGAAGACCCTGACACACTGAACGAAAAAGTCAGAGGAATCAAAGAAGCGTACACGCTTCTTGAACCCATGGTTCGAAATGAACGAAGCGTTTCCGTTGATCAGGATGAGGCTTCCGGCACTCCGCCTCCTTCACCTTCCTCCACGCCTTCCGACGAGCCGGAAGAAACGGAACAGGAAGCGCAAAACACGGCGGAACCCCGGGGCAACCACGCCGAAAATCGCGAAGAGGGGGACACTAACACATCAGAACAATGCCATCCACCCCCTGAGAACTATCTGCTCTTCGGAGAATTCCTTTACCATAAGAACCTGATCTCGCGTAAGAGCATTGATCAGGCTGTCCTCGCCCAAAGGAAAGATCGTCCTCGCATCGGCGAGATCGCCACTGAGTGGCAATTCCTCTCGCGGGAAGAAATCGCAAAAATCCTGCAAATCCGGAACACTTGCGAAAAATTCGGATCCGCTGCTGTACGGATGGGGTATTTAACGCATTATCAGCTTTTCGCTGTCCTGGGCAAGCAACGTCGGCTGCAGAAACCCATCGGATTATACCTCGCCTTCTTCAACGATCTACCTACAGAAACAATCGACCAGTTGGCGGAAGAACACCAGCAACACAATCAACGGTATACAGCGCCTCATAAACGCCGCAAATAAATCCCACATTCCAGGAAGGCTTCATTTCAGACACACAAAAAAGGGGGGACGGGAAAAAAATTTTTGCCGGCTCGGTGGGCCTCAAAATGTCCAAACCCCAGTCCCTCAAGGTTATAACCCTGGGTGGCATAATTCAGCCCAGAGGACTACTCCAGCGAGGTTAACCCGGCTCGCACTGCGTATTTGGTCAATTCTGCGACGCTTTCAACCCCGAGGGTCTGCATAATATTCCGGCGGTGGGTTTCCACAGTCTTCACACTCACGAAGAGCCTCGAAGCAATCTCTTTTGTACTCCGGCCTTCAGCAATGAGTTGGAGCACTTCCCGCTCCCGATCAGAAAGCTCCTTATAAATTCTGTTACTTTCGCTCGTATGCGGATGCTGCAGATACTCGTCGACAACGATATTGGCCACCTGCGGGCTTAAGTAGATGCTCCCTCGGCTGATCGTCTTTACAGCATCGATCAGATCTTCAAAGGCAGAATCCTTGACGACATATCCCGATGCACCCGCTTCCAGTACATGCCTGACATGCTCCTCATCCGCATGCATAGAAAGAGCGAGGATCTGCACATCCGGATATTCCCTCCGTATCTGGCGAGTGGCTTCGATTCCATTCATATCCGGCATAGCCAAATCCATAACCACAATATCGACGCTGACCTCGTTCAATTTCCTCAGCGCTTCACGTCCGTTGGAAGCCTCCCCGGCCAGCTGTACCAATGACTCCTCCTCGATCAGGGATCTTAATCCATCCCGAGTCATTCGGTGATCATCTACTATCATCAAACGCATGTTTTTTGTCTCCCCGAGTGTTGGAAAATCAGATTTTCCGCTCAGTGCCCTGGTTCCGCCGTTCGGCGTATTCCTGCCATCATTCACCTGAACTCAGAACGCCGCACCGCGTCTCCGCAGATATTGCCACCCGAATATCGCCGCACAAACGATTCATCCAACTTACCCTCGTAAATCCGCTGTACCGGCGTTTCCAGACAGACATCTGTTATACTTTCATCATCTCGGATGTCTGCCCAAACCAGTAAATTTTCTCCGCTCTGCACCGCAACTTCGACAGGTTTGTCCCCACGCTGATAGGCCTCGGGCCACTCACCATTCATCATAGCGAGAATTGCTGCTGCAGAGGCCCCTGTACCACAAGCAAGCGTTTCGCCTTCAACACCGAACTCATACGTTCGCACAGCAATTCTGCCTTCATCGAATACCCGGACGAAATCCACATTTACGCCCTCGGGGGCAAACCTCCGATGGTACCGCAGGGCACGTCCCCAACGGTGCACATCGCAATCTTCCAGTTTTTCGTCCTCCATGAATACCACCCCATGGGGAACACCTATGTTAATATAATGGAGATTGAAATTTCTGTCTGAATCTTGCATAAGAAGATTCCGTTCTAACCCGTGGGGATCGGGTATACACACAACCGGCCTCCCCCGAGGATCATCCGCATATTTACAACGCGCAGTACCCGCGGCGGTCAATATTGTCACTTCATCTCCGCGCTGAATCAGACCTTGCCGAACCGCCCACTGACTAAAGCAGGCGGTCCCGTTTCCACACAATCTGGCTTCATTCCCGTCAGGCTCAAAAAACCGCGCCACAATATCAACGCCCTGGCCGTTTCCCGTCGGCCCGGCAAAGATCACCCCGTCTGCTCCTGCACCCAACGCCCTGTGGCACAGTCTCCGGACAAAACCGGCCAATCGATCGCTGTCCAGAAGGCTGTCGTACTTCCCTTTAGTGTTATCCACACAGATAAAGTCATTTCCTGCGGCAGTCAACTTATGAAATGTCATATTCCAGTCAGTCATCAGATCATCCGATTCCGTACGTATTCATCTCACGCTCGTCCGGCATAGTCCGAAACGCTCCAGTATGCTTTTGACCACAGCAAACACCCGGTCTTGTATACCCGGCGCCATACTCTCCCGGCTTCCGGCAACGTTGAGGCTGATACCGGAAGACTCGCGTTCAAGCCCGGGTAATACCGGCGCATTCAGCATGGCATGTCGAGTCAACCACTCACTAATATAACGTTCAGCCTGCGTCGTCGATTGAGAAGCAAGATCACAATGAAGACCGGGTTTTTTCTCTTTCTCGCACAGCTTCAGCGTTGTGAGCGAACCTCCCATAGGTTCTCCATAAGTAAAAACCAGCGTTGCACGGGCGTCACACACATTCATCCGCGAGCGGACAACATACGCCGAGGTATCCGTCTCGGTCAGTTCGTAGCGGGACGGGATTACGCCATCTTCCGCCCGCCGGCCGCGCGGGCACCATCCCCCATGCTTCACGCCCGAAGTTAAGGCCGCGTCCAATCCACCCCGGTCCGCGCCTGTTTGACCGCCGGAGATCACTTTCCGAATTAACAACCTCTCCTCAGCCACACAACTCTCCACGCTGCACTCTCCACGCTGCAATACACCAAACTTTAAAACTCAGAAAACATGTTCCCTAAAGCCCCCGGACAGAGAACCGCAGAGACTTAAGCACAATTTTCGCTGTTCAACGTATATCCTTTTGGACAATCTGGGCGGGCTCTGTAGCCTTATGCGGCCAGATCTTCCGCCCCGGATAAATGCTGGTGTGGATGCCCGTATGCACTTCATCCCCCACAACCGTACCAAATTTCCTTCGTTCTGTATCCACAAGCGCCTCCCCCACCAGAGACCGATGCGTACCGCCGTCATGCCGGAGATTGGCCACTATAGTGCCCGCGCCGAAATTCGCATTTTCGCCGATGATCGAGTCCCCGCAATAACTCAGATGCCCTAAAGTGGCCCCATCCATGAGAAGCGAATTCTTGACCTCCACAGCCTGCCCGACCCGACAGCCGTCTCCGATCGCCGTTTTGCCACGGATATAACAATTCGGCCCTATCTTGCAGTTCCGGCCAATCATAACATTCCCTTCGATAAACACGCCCGGCAGAATTCTGGAGCCTTCTCCCAGGATCAGACGACCTTCTCTTTCCGCATGTTCACTCACTTCCCCCCGGATATCCTCTGACGGCAGATCCGCCAATAATTGTTCGTTTAAACGCAACAGATCCCAGGGATACCGGATGAGAAAACTGCGTTCATCACACGTGAACGTAACCGCGTCTTCGCTGGGCGGTGTCTGCGTGCTTTCAGCCAGCCATGCCAAGGCAATCCCGTCTGAATTCCGCACGACCGCCGGCACGCGGGCACTCTGCAGAACCTTTGCCGCAATCTGACTTGAGATCCACGCATCCGCTCGCATGACCAGTTCTACATCGTCCCGTTTCGAACAGGCTGATTCACATTCAGGCGAAGCGCTCCGCAGAATCTCGTTTTGCCACTCGCGTAACGTCGCATTTGCGACAGGACATTCCTGAAGCTTACGGGTGAGCGTTAACGGTTCACACTGGGGCGCGGGAGAAGAAATCTCGACGATCCGGCTGTCCAACATAAAAAATCCTCACTTGTCGCTTCAAACAGATCCAGTAAAGGAACCCGGCAACTACCCGCCGTCCGGGATTTTTCTCAACGCTTGTAGTAACATAGCCTCAATCCCGGCGTGCGCGACGAGCAAAACGCACTCAGATGAGCAAACCGCACGCCATAGTAATAATGTTGTTGAGATAGGTTCCCCTTGCCACGGGCAAGCCTTCTTATGAAGTGCCCTTACAGCGCACCTCATGAAGGAGATCGGTCCATGCATGTCACGATCTTTAAGCCAAGGATTGGAAGGGCACGGGATCAAACCTAAATTTCGCAGTTGATTTTGTGGTTGCATATGCAAGGCAGCGAGATGACGCGGTAGTTCGTTGCCACTCCGCTTCGCTACGTTGCTGCACGTTCGTGCAGCCGCTGTCTGACCACTTGACAGTGGTCAGACGGTCCGCGAATCGAAGCTAACGAAGCAGATGCAATCACAAAATTAACCCTTTAGGGTAGAAAAACCAAACAACCAACGTTTCACCCAATGGGTGAAACGTTCTAATGGGTTAAAACCTTATAACCCAAACAATTATACACCCTTTGGTTTTTCTGCTGCGTATTTTAGGTTAAAAGGCGAAAGGAGGAAATGAGGCGCTCTTTCAGAGCGCGATATATTCGTGATATCCGGGCCCAAGGGTTCCATTCCGCCCCGCCAGCGGCCCGGAATTCCACCGACATTTATTGCTAAAGATTTGCTCCCGTTACTCAGACGTGTTACATTTACCAATAACGGGGATTAGGGAAGCTGAATGTTTTCGCATGACTGACAGAAGCTGAGCAGCTCCCTGATGTCGATTTGTGATTGATTTTGCGATCACAAGGATCGTTACATACAGATTAGCATCACGATAAACTTGGCAAAGGAGAGGGAGAAGAGTGGGCATGATGACATCAGAACGTGAAGATCTTCTACGCATGGAACCGGCTGCGGAGGGAAAACAACGCCGGCGTTTCAGGATGGTGATTCCGGCCTTTCCTGCAGTGAACGTATACTCCGGGTTTGCCAAGAGAATGACCGCTCTGGGCCCCCTTTGTATTGCCACAGTGGCCAACAAACTCGAGGCGTGGGATGTGGAGGTGATCGACGAAAACAACTTCCGGAATACAGCGGTCAAAACGAAAGATGGGGTTCCGGATCACCAGAAAATTCAACAAATGCGCCCTGCAGATGTTGTGGGTTTTTACGGCGGCTTGAGCAGCACCATTCCCCGTTTGTACAAAATCAGCAACCTGTACAAATCCATGGGATGTACCACCATTGCCGGAGGTCAACACTTCGTGGATGACACCATGGATGAAGCTTTCGACAATGGTATTGATTTTGTAGCCGAAGGTGAAGGGGAAGAGACCATTCGGGATTTTCTCACAAACTTTCACCACAACGAGGAACTCACAAGTGTCCCAGGTTTAGTGTACCGCCCGAACGGAGATTTTGTGCACACGGGCCGGCGGGAACGAATCACAGATTTCGAACGCATGCCTCTGCCGGATCTCGGGCTGGTACGCAACGCGCGGATCAAATGGTTTCCGGTGACGTGGACCCGCGGATGTGGGATGAACTGTGAATTCTGCACTGTCAAAGGAAAAGTGCGCAGTTGCGGACCGGAACGCGTGCTTGCTCAAATTGCCCATGCCTTTGAGACGTATGGAGCTGAAAAATTTTTCTTTGTTGACGATTTCTTCGGACCCAATCGCGAAGAAGCTTTGCGCCTATGCCGGAAGTTGGAGGCATATCAGGCGGAGATGAATGTCCGTTTCGGCATCAGTGTACAGATGAGGCTGGAAAAAGCTGAAGATACCGAATTATTACGGGCAATGCGCCGCGCCGGCGTAGGAACCGCGGCGATCGGTTTTGAATCTCCTATCGGCGAAGAATTAGAAGCCATGAATAAAAAGCTGAAACCGGAAGACATGGTGTCCTGGTCACGAAAACTGCGCAAGGAAGGATTCTTTGTGCACGGTATGTTTATCTTTGGTTATCCGGTGGGGGAGAACGTCCGCTTCCGAATGTCTGCCAAGGAACGGACGCGACGATTCAAACAGTTCATCCGCAAAGCCCATCTGGATACCGTGCAGGTTTTACTTCCCGTCCCTTTGCCGGGTACTGACTTTACGAGGCGGCTGCAAACGGAAATGCGCGTCTTTTCTCGGGAATCACTCGGATGGGAATACTATGACGGAAATTTCCCTCTGTTCGAGCCTGATCCGCCTCTCACCCCTGAAAAAATGCACGAGTCTATTACAAAAATTATGACAAGATTCTATAGGTTTAAATACATGCTTTCCACGGGACTTAACCTGCTGTGGTTCCCCTCTATCGTTCTGTGGTTCCATCGTATCAAAATCGGGTGGCGTCAATGGTACCGGGTATGGCGCAATTCGATCCTTCGCTTCAACGGCTGGCTGATGATGCGTCGATGGAAAAGGCAGGTCAGAAAAGACAATTTCCTTTCAAAAATCCAGCACGCCAAAAAGCAACTGGACCAGGGCTCGATATAAAAAAAAGGTGGGATACTGTTGCTCAGTACCCCACCTTTTGTTCTTCCTTTACCCCAGAGAAACAATGATTTTCTCCGGTTAAGGTAAGACTGTCAACTGCAAGAGCTGTTGTCTCCCTTCTTATTTGGCAGAGGGAGCTCCCTTCTTAGGTGCATTTTGCTGCATTTTCTTACGCAGCTTCTTCTGGACTTTCTCGAGTTTATTCTGCCGTTTTTTGGTCTTATCGTTCTCTTTGTTCATTGCTTCTTCCAGGTTTTCCTGGTATTGTTCACGCGCTTGGGTGACTTCTTCGTCGTTGCGCACTTGTTGCGCAGCTGAACGGAGCTTTTGACTTTTCTTGCGGAATTTTCCGAACAATTCCTGCCGTTTTTTCTTATCCACGTCCTTCGACTGCAATTTGCTGCGGAGTTCCTTCAGCTCCTTCTGAACTTTCTCTACATCGGTCCCCTGCTTGTTCATTTTTTTCTTCATCAGAGACCGTAATTCTTTTTGCTCTTTCTTCAGTTCAGGGTTATTCTCCAACGTCTTCTGGCGCGTTTTATTCAGCTGCTGGCGAATTTGCTGGGCCTCCTGCTGTAATTTACGCATTTCAGACCGGCCGCCTTGTTTCGCCCCACGCATGGCCGGGGGTTTTTTATCCGCAGACTTACCCTTCTTCTCGGCAGTCTCTCCCTTAGGCTGGGCCATCAGCATAGCCGACGCTGAAAACACCATCGCGATCGTCAACCCGACGATCCCTGCAACACTTTTTGTACCTTTTCTCGTAACCATTTTTGTTTCCTTTCTTTTTTTCATGAGGTCATCACAAACTAAATTCCCATAATTTCCTTCCAGGACAAAAACAATTTCTCTATCCCATACCGACCCTCCTTCTTTTCGTAGTTCATCATCAATGGGGGGGGTACTTTTTTCCGAACTATGCCTGCTTCGACAACGGTCCAAACCCCACAGTTCCTCACTGGGCACAAGTTATACGGCTAACTATAGACGATAAATCTGAAATCTGTTGGCCTCTCCCCCATTTTGATCGGAGAAACACTTTCCGGGAATCCCGCGTTACGCAAAAACCCGCTCGTAAATACTACGACGCGAGGTCGTCCAGAAAGGTTCCATGGTTACGGCCTCCTACCGGCTCAATCCTCGTGTCCAATGTCCCCGAAGTAAAACCTCCGGCACCTTATTTAAGCGGCGTTCGACTTCCATCCGTCTTCCCAAACGCAGGCTGTAAGGCTGTACAGCAGCACTCCCTATAACATGAAACCTAGAGATCCTGCGCCTCTCTCCACGATTTATAAGATCTTTCCCCCATGCTCATATCCTCAGGCAATTCGGCTTTTTCATCCAGATCCAGACATCGCAACACGCCGGACGCCAACTTCTGATAACGCAGACCGCTTTCCGGGCACCTCATAATACCGTTTGCGTCCCCGGGACCTAATCTATGCCCGTGACGACTCATCCATCCCACGTGCTTACCGGGCGTTCCCATGATCAGGCCGTAATCCGGCACGTCGCGAGTCACCGTCGCCCCTGCGGCCACAAACGCGTAACGGCCAATGGTTACACCGCATACCACGGTGGCGTTTGCCCCGATTGTCGCCCCCCGGCGAATAAGGGTTTTTTCATACAGAGCATGGCGATTGATCTCACTCCGCGGATTGGTCACGTTAGTCAAAACACAGGAAGGTGCAAGGAAAACATAATCTTCGAGCTCAACCCCGGTATAAACGGATACATTGTTCTGGATTTTTACGCAGTGACCGATTTTTACATCCGGCGCCACATGTACATTCTGACCGAGAACACACTTCCGGCCCAATTCTGCGCCTTGCATGACATGGCTGAAATGCCAGACGTTCGTCCCTTTTCCGATCCGGGCCGTATCCGCGACAAAGGCGCTGTCGTGCACAAAAACGTCCTGCCCCCTTCTGTCGGTAAGTTGTGCGGCGTTGACGCTTCGCCCGTTCCAGTCGCGATTCCGCCAGTTCCAACACTTCGGTGTCCGGCGTCACCCCCACTTCTCGGGCGAACTGCACGAGCTTGTCCCAGTTGTCCCATTCATCCATCGGCTCCAGGTCATTCAACCGAAGCCCCGTGCTCACTTCGGCGAAGTTGGCGAGAAGCCTCTCGATCAACTCGACTTCATCGGTCACCATGCCCTCGTCGATCGCCCGACGACGGAGCGGCTCATTCAGATAGACCCCGGCCTCGAGTGCCGCTTCGATGACGCGGCCTTGGATCGCACGAAATC
>CAJXKU010000033.1 GCA_913055945.1 uncultured Lentisphaerota bacterium
CATGAAGCTCGCGCACATCCTGGCGGCTAATCGAATCTGCATGGTTATCCCCCCAGTGATAGAAATATTTATCGTAGCACCGCTGATCCTCCCGCCAACTCTGCTTATGAATCTTTGCGTGATTTTCAAGGTATCGTTGAAAGAGCGCCTCAAAGGTGAGGACCTCCAGCGTCTGGGGCTCCAAAGTCTCGCCTTCCGCGATACGTCCATTGAGCTTAGCAACTTCCGCTCGTGCTCGGGCAATCGTAAACGTAGGCCACTCACCGATAGTTTTCCGATGAAGTTTCCCCTTCACCCGTCGCAGGTATGTGAAAGTTTTCCGTCCGTAAGGTGTCACTCGCAGAATCAGGTGCTTACATTCGGCATCGCGGACCTCGTAGCGTTTCTTGTCTGGCTCCAGCTTGTCGATGACCTTCTGAGTGAACTTAATGCTGTCCATTGTCCATTCCCGTTAAAGTGTTACATTTAAGACAAAGCCCGTTTCACGCTGTGAAATGGTCAGTTTCCCAATATTGGGGGTAACTCTTGGGTAACTATAAACCTCAAAAAACAGCACACAATGGAAAAACTTTAAAGTACCAAAATCGAGCTACGGGAAAGACACAGCAAACACAGGAAATAACGCGAAAAATGATTTGTAGTTCACTGGGGGTGAAAAGGTCGCCAGTTCGAATCTGGCCGTCCCGACCATTTACCCTAAATTTCGCAGTTGATTCTGTGGTTGCATATGGAAGGCAGCGAGACGAAGCTGTAGCTCCTACTGCGGATTTTAGGTTTACTTGTCCTGTTACACCAAGAAGCGTTTTTCACTGCAGCTGCGAGGAAGCACAAAGGGGGGGAAGACCGGCCTTTTCTTTACGCTGCTGGAGGGCAGAATATTTCATCATCAAGCCCCGATATGAACGCCCGCAGACGAACAGCTCGAAACCACGTGCAAGCTTTCAATCATTGGTCGGAACTTCGTGTTGACAGATGTGTCTACAACAGAATAGGGGAAAGCAGATATCTGGCCAGAATAGCTGGCCGAACGTGACGCCCCAAGGCGTTAAGTATTTTGGTCTGCACCAGTGTCGTCGTGGTATAACCACCAATCCAAAAGAAAGGAAGAACCTATTATGGCCTCAGCCCACACATCCAGTGCACTGTCCCGCAGGAGCTTCGTTAAACTCAGCTTAACCGGTTCACTCGTTGCAGCAACAGGTTTTCCCTTCCGGGCGGCGTACGGCGCAGCAGAAGATGCTCCCGAGGTATGGATCCTCAACGGCAGCGACCGCCGCGAACTCATGCAGCAGGCATGCCGGATTATCCGTGACAACGGAGGCCTTGGACCGCAAGTAAAGACACTTTCGTTGAAAATCAACTCCGCCTGGGCACGAAAACCTGAGGTAGGCGCCAACACACACCCTGCGCTGGTGAACGAATTCATAAAACAATGTAAATCCGCCGACGTAAGTGAGGTTGTCCTGCCCGAAAATCCATGCGACAACCCGCGCTGGGCGTTTACACGCCCGGGGACCAAAGAGGCAGTAGAAGACGCGGGGGGAGAACTGATTAACCTGCGTGATCAGAAGAACTCCTTTCGTGAACAAAACATTCCGGACGGCAAATCATTGAAGAACGCACAGGTGGCCAAACAGTTCTTCGAAACCGACACGGTCATCAACATGCCTGTGGCCAAGCATCACGGCGGCACCGGCCTGACGATAGGCATGAAGAACTGGATGGGTGCTGTGAAAGACCGCGGGTTCTGGCACAGAAACAACCTTCACCAATGTATTGCCGATTTCACCAGCTTACTCAAAGCCGACTGGACGATTGTGGACGCCACAACGTTCATGCCTGACAGCGGTCCGAAGGGGCCTTCTTCCAACCTGAAAGAACCTGAAAAACTCATCGTATCGAGATCACCTGTGGCTGCAGACGCCGTTACGGCAAGCAAGGTTGCCGGCAAGTCCCCGTCAGATGTCGGCTTTCTGCGGCACGCTCAGGAAATGGAATTGGGTGTGATAGACGTTAACGCCATGAACATCCACCGCGTAGAAGTGGGCTGATATGTCGCGTCGCTTACGCATCTTTCGCTGGATCATCCGGTTCTGCAGCCTGGGTGCCGCGGTCTTCCTGCTCGTCGGAGGCCCTCTGCCGCTGATCCTGTCGGGCGTGCTCCCTGCCCTCAGCCCGCTCGGCAGATTCACGGCAGTCATAAGCGGAAAAACCTGGTACCCGGCGCTGTTCTGGGGGCTGCCGGCCGTTTTGTTTCTGGGGCTGGCGCTGTGGCGTGGCCGGGTATTCTGCCGGTGGTTCTGTCCCACCGGCGTAATCGGTGAACTTGCCCGCCCGATAAGCCTGCGCCGACCACTCGTCAAACGCCGTTACGCAGGGATTGTGTTCTGGGGGGTCATTGCCGCCAGCGCATTCGGTCTACCGTTAGCCATGATCTTTGATCCGCTTTCTGCATTCCAGCGGCTGGGTCATATCGGCCATGGCATGTACACCATGACCTCTCTTATTCCCGGAGCAGTGGTCCCGCTGATACTTATCGCCGGCGTATGCCAACCCTCCGTATGGTGCACCCATATCTGTCCTCTGGGGTACTTGTTCCAACTGTGCAGGGTCAAATCCCGCTCAAGCTCCGTCGCGCCGGACAACATTCGCCGGGATCTGGTGAAAGGCGTTTTCATCGGAACACCGATTGCGCTGCTGGGGCGCTACCTGAACCCGATCAAGGATACAGCCCAAGGGCGGAGCAACAGCGCTCTTCAGGTCCTCCCGCCGGGCGCCGGCAATATTGATCGATTCAGCGGCCTGTGCATAAGGTGCTACGCATGCGTCACAGCGTGCCCGACGCGTGTAATCAGCGTGAAATACACTCTCTCCCAGCCCATGAATCACATTTTTCAGCCCTGCCTCGATATGACACGCGGTTACTGCGCTGAATTCTGCACCGAATGCCTCAAGGTATGCCCTACCGGCGCAATTCAGCGATTTCCTTTGGAAGAAAAACGGAACCTTCAGCTCGGAATTGCCAAGGTGCACCAGGAAATCTGCCTGTCGTGGAGCGAAGGCGAACACTGCATGGTGTGCCAGGAGCACTGCTCGTACAATGCGATCGAATCCGACCCTACGGCCGACGGTCTGCCCCGGCCAGTAGTCCTCGAAGATCTATGTCGTGGCTGCGGCGCTTGCCAGAACAAGTGTCCCGCTTTGACAAACCGCGCCGCCATCCGCGTCGAAGGGGTAACCCGCCAAAGGAAACTGGAAGGGTCGATGTAAACGCTACTACGGTACGCCACAAACAGGAAACGCTCTGAAAATCTCCAGGCGACGCCGCCGATCTCCGGAGGGCCGAAGGCCCGCGCTCATAGAAGCCCAGGGTGGCGTTCCGCCCCCAACGGGCGTGGAACGCAACCCTGGGTACAAAATATGCCGTAAAATATCGTGCGCTGTAAGCGCACCTCATCAAGGAGATCGCCCCATGCCACGATCTTGAAGTCAAGGATTGATGAAAGGGGACAAGATTAAAAGGCGAAAGGAGGAGATGAAGCGCTCTTTCAGAGCGCAACATCTTTTTGATATTCGCGTCCCAGGGTTCCATTCCGGCCCGCACAGCGGTCCTGAATTCCGCCCTGGGCTAAATATGTAAATCGGGCCGTTGGCCCTCGATCATACAACTACGCAAGAGTCTTCGGACGTTGCCCGGCGGAGTTGCCGGTTTTAAAAAGGGGACTTTTTGCGTGTGTTCAGGAATGCAGCTATATTTGAACTCGACAAAACACGGGCTCAGAAACTTTATACGAAATGGAGTTGCCTTTTTCTGCCGGGGGATGAGTCGTATACTGTACGACTTATCGCAGCGAAGTACACCGGTAGAAGTCCAAAAGCCGAATGAAGGCACTCAAGATTCAGGAGAACAATGAGATGGATTCCGTCCTGCATCATCAATGCATACGCGCAGTTCAGCCTGTCCAGGTTGACGGTTATCTGGATGAGAATGTCTGGCAGGAGGCCCAACCTTTGCAACTGTTTTCTACTGACGGCAAAGAGAAACCTGTACGGCCCACCGTGGCGAGAATGGCGTGCGATGAATCGTATCTGTATGTTGCGTTCGAGTGTACTGATCCGGATGTCTGGTGTACGTATACAGGGCGTGATGAACCGCTTTTTAAAGAAGAAAACGTGGAAGTTTTTGTTCTGCCGGAACAGGATGTGTATTATGAATTTGAATGCAACGCTCGCGGCGCTCTCTTTGATGCTCGCTTTCCCCGTGGTGAAGAAAGAACGCGACGACATTGGGCGTGGAATGCGCAAGACCTCCAGGTCGGTGTCTCTGTGCAGGGTACGATCGGCACGGAGCCGGGTAGCAGCATGACGGATTCAGGGTGGACGGCGGAAATGGCGTTGCCTTTTGCCGCGATGCGGGTCCCTGCTTCCGGGGAGAGCTGGAAGATTAACCTTTGCCGGATAGAGCGTTGGGGGCGGACCAAAGGTGAATGCGAGATGACCTGCTGGGCGCCCACCTACGATGAAGGGTTCCATGCGGTGGAACGGTATGGGACGGTGACCTTCCCTTGACTGGGAAATTGCGGAGATGGCTGAGTGACCCGGCGCATTCAGATGATATTCCGGCGGCCTTGATTGTTCCGAATGCTGAATTCGGACAGTGGGCAGGCCGAGGCCGGAGAAGTGAAATATATGGTAAACATGCAGAAAGGGCGTTTTATGGTCAACATACGACATGGAATAGCTGGATTGACTGCCGTCTTTCTGGGGATAAACGTGGCCGGGAGTGCCGAGGTTGAAGATATCAGAGAACAGTTGAAGGAAGAGCCGACGGAGGCGTTACAGAAGCTTGAGGGCGCTGATATCGCAGTTCAGAAGAAACTTGTCGCTGATGTGCTCGAGCTGTGTTCGCACAGACGGGAAAAAGTGACGAATCGCGCGACCGGAACTCTTTCGAATATAGCTGAAGAAGAGCCCGAAGTTGTCGTTTCGGCTGTTACGAAACGACTCAAGCGGGCCCTGGACGACGATGAGCTGATATCTTCAATCCGCATGCTTGAATTCCTCTCGCAGCTTGGGCCTGCCGCCGGCGATGCCGTAGATGAATTGATGACCATAGCACGGAATGAAAACGACACTTTGAGCTACTGGGCCGTCTATACGCTCGGCAAAATCGGCCCAGCGGCGGATGAAGCAGTTCCCCTGTTGGCTGAGTTTTCCACCGATGACAATTCCTTCCTGCGTTCTCTTGCGTTGAAAGCGCTGGAATCAGTTGCAACCGGTGAGCAACTCGCCAAAGCGATTAAGCCGGCACTGAAAAGCGATTACGACAAAACACGGACGAAAGCGCTTGACTTCGTTGAGGAACTCGGCCCGAAGGCCAAAACCACCGTCCCCGTACTTATCAAACTGCTCAACAAGGAAGATCTTGACATGCGGACCCGTCAACGAGTAATTGCGGCTCTGGGAGCGGTGCGAGATCCCGACACGGTATCCGTTCTGGTCGGACTTCTTAAGTCGGGGAACACTCATGATCAGGTAAAAATAGCATCAGCGGCCGCCCTTCACAGCATTGGCAAACCTGCGCCGGAAGCGTTGAAGCCACTGCTTAACCTGGCAGAGAGGGCAGACAGCGAGCAGAAAAAGACCCTTGTGAAGGCCATTAGCACGATCAAGACCAGCAACGCTCCCCCGCAAGTCGAACAGGTCAAACTTGATTGCATGGAAGGTCAAAGTGTTGTCGTTGAATTTCCCGTAACTGATGAAGATGACATTGAAGCCGCTATAAAAATTGAAGTTACAAATGAACCGCAGAAAGGGGCTCTCACGAGGAAAGGTCCCCGAAGTTTCAAATATGAAAGCGAATACGGTCATCCGGGCAAGTTTACGTTTGAGGGGAAGGCAACCGATGCCGGAGGCGAGAGTTCTCCTGCGAAGGCTGTCATTGAGGTTGATCCGGACAACAAAGCGCCGAAGCTCCTCAATGCATATGCGAGGGGAAAACAGGCCAGTGTAGTAGTCGTTTTTGACGAACCGGTCTTGAGAAAAACGGCGGAAAAGCCCGAGAATTATACCATCAATGGCGAGATCAAAGTAAAAAACGCCAAGCTTGGCGGGGAAGATAGAAAAGTGGTGCTGGATACCACTGAACTCCAGGAAAAGACTGACTACACATTAAAGGTAAAAAACATTACGGATCGTGCCAAAGCGGCCAACACCATGCAGGAATCTCAGCAAGTCCGTTTTCCTTCTGTCCCGTTTCGGGAGGGGTTGCGGTACGAATATTACGAAGGCGACTGGAATCAGCTTCCGAATTACGACCAACTCGAGGCAAAGGAGAGGGGTATAGCGGAACGCATTACTGCTTCCGATTATACCAGGCGGAACCAGCATTTCGCTCTGCGTTTCCGCGGTAAAATCACTATACAGAAAGAAGGCACCTATACGTTCTGGACCGTCTCTGACGACGGCAGTATGCTGTATATTGACGGCGACTCCGTCGTCGATAACGGTGGCATGCACGGGCCGCGCTCCCGCAAGGGAGAAATCGAGTTGGAGCCGGGGCTGCATGACATTACAGTCGAATTTGTCCAGGGACCGGGCGGATACAAATTGCAGGTCCGGTGGGCGCCTCCCGACAGCAGTAAAGAAATGATCCCAAGTCGAGTTCTCCGGCATTAATAGCGTTTCCGGAAGGTTCAGGCATTACCATCCCACTTTATGTCAACCTGTGTCTGTACAAGATGTCGGAATAACTGATGTTCCATGCGGGTTAAAATATCCCCTGCGTCCTCATCGTTGACGCGATTGCGTGTTTCATCCGGGTCATTGATCTGATCGAACAGGAGGTACGGCTCGCCTTCACGATTAAATACGCATTTCCACCGGCGATCCATGATCATCAGTTCTCTGGAGATTTCTGAGACGGCGAAGGGCCGATGTTCCGTGTTCGGGTCTTTGACGCTTGAACAGAGCGAGCGGGCAAATTGCTGGTGCTGCAGTTCGCCGCCTGCGTATTCCACAAGCGTCGGGCCGATGTCCATCCATTCTACCGGTGATTCGCTGACTGCGCCGCCGGAATTGCGGGCGGCAGTTTCCGGGGTACGGACGAGCAGGGGGACACGGACCGCTCCGTTAAGAAAATGCCCCTTGTAGATCAACCCGTGGTCGCCGTTCATTTCGCCGTGATCGGAGGAAAAGACGATCACTGTATTTTCCAGTTCTCCCCGGGCTTCGACGGTTTTGAGCAGTTCCCCGATCTGGTCGTCGATAAGTGTGACGTTGCCGGCGTAGTTGGCGCGCATCGAAGCAATGTCTTTACTGGACAATGACTCGGGTGCGGATCGTAGGATGTTGCCGAGATTCCCGTTTAAGCTTTCGGAGTTCAGATCTTCAGTACAACCTGTAGGTAACGGCATAGTTTCCGGAGGGTACATGCCGGCGTAGGGTACGGGCGTATCCCATGGTTCGTGGGGTCCCCCGAAACTCACGTGGCAGAACCACGGTTCCTTGCGGTTGTAATTCTCCAGATAAGCCTTCGCCTGTTGGCCGACGTAGACATCGGCATACTCTTCGAGCGGCAGCGTCGAAGGTCGAACGACCCATGGTTTATGCCGGAAACGTTCCGCGTAATCGTCGATGTACTCCTGCCACAGTCCTTTCTGTTCCCAGCGTTCGGTCATATGACTCCAGCAGCGGGCACTGGCTCTCGGTCCTGCGATTTCGTCGATATCGTCCATGCCATAGGCTTTGATCAAATCTTCCCGGTCCCGCAGATCGCCCGTATGGCGATGCAGGTGTGTTTTGCCGAATAAGCTCGTGCGATATCCGGCGTCTCTGATCTTCTGCCACCACGTGGATGTTTCGGGCGGCATATCGTGAGCGCAATTGTCCCAGATCGTGGTGTTGTGGGGATATCGTCCGGTGATCAGCGAGACCCTGGCGGGAATACACACGGGAGAATTCGTAACTGCGTTGGCGAATCGCACGCCTTCAGAAGCGATACGATCCAGGTTGGGCGTGTGAACCCATCCGCCGCTGCAGCCCATCGCGTCTGCACGTTGCTGGTCGGTCATGATGAAGAGGATATTGGGTTGATTCATAAATTGCTTTACCTTTCTATGACAGAGAAGCGATTCTTGTTTTATCCCTTGTCGCTGCGCCGATGGTGGTGTCACCCTGGAGAGGCGATGCTGGTTGTCAAGCTGATCTTTCATGGCCGTAGTATCTTTCAGGCCATAGAGAGAGATCCGCGTACGCTGTTCCCGCGTACAGCAGCCGGCTCAGAGGGGTTGGGTTATCCAGTTCGCGCGGGATATCCTGATACGTCACTGATCGGCCTTGCCGCCTGAAAATGTGTTGATCCGGCCCCGCGGCATACGGTAGAATGTGTTCACGTTTGACTTTACCGATGGGCGTATCCTGGCAGACTCGCATGTTGCTCAACCATGCCTCGCCGTGAAAAAATATCTCGTCGGCGATGTCAAAGACGCGTTGCAGGCGTACACGGTAGGCGGCACAGAACTTGATGGGGTCAGCGATGAACATGGACAGCATGTGCACCCCGAGCTCAGTGCATCGGTACCCCAGCTCCATAATGACGCCGGGATGATCATTGATCCCTCTTATCAGCGGAAACTGGTTGTACATCATGATCCCGCGCCTGCGCATTGCAAGGAGAGGTGTTGCTGCTTCTGCGTCCAGTTCGTAAGGGTGGACCGCATGGATGACCAGGTGGATATTGCAGTGCTCCAGCAACCTTATAAATCTGTCGGTAAGTCCCTGCGGCGCATAGGCCGGGGCGCGTGTGTGGAGGCGGCACGATTTTACCGACGGAACGGCCGTCAGGCGCTGAACAGCATACTCCAGCCGACTTATCTCACACGTCAGCGGGTCGCCCCCGGAGAGAATAACTTCCCTTATCCGGGGATGTTCTTCCAGATAGGCGCATATCCTGTCCAGTATGTGGGGGGATAGATTATCTCCGGCCCCCTCGTCCTGATTTGCAGCGCCGGCGATATCGGGGCGAAAGCAGTACTGGCAGTGGCCGAGGCAGGTGCTGGTGGTCAGGTAGAGGATTTTTCCGGTGTACCGGTGGATGATTACATCCTCCAGGCCGGCGGGCATGTGCTCATTATCAGCCACGAAGTTTTTGACTTCGTTGGGCACGAATGTGGTCCAGCGTTCGGGTTTAGGATAGGCTACGTTGTACAACGGACCGCCGAAGTCGCCCAGTTCGTTCACTTCGTCTTCGATAAGTCGCTGATAATGGGGGGGTACCTTCAGCGGCAGGATATCCTCACCCTGGGCACGGAGTTGCTGCAATTTCTCAACAGCCGCCTTAAAAGGGCATGCAGCTTCATTATAACTCTCCGCTGAGACTGGCTCAGTTCGGAACTCTTTTCCGTAACTTTCACGGCACGCTTTGGGGGAACACATCCGTTATTTTTCTCCATTTGGGTAGGATTTCACTGGTGCCGGCATATTCAGCTGTGCTTATCAGTGTCGTACGGTTCGATCATTCCGTCAACCATCTCAGCCAGTAAGACGCCCGCCAGACTGCAAGTTGTTCCCTCCGGATCGCAATCAGGATTCAGTTCGACCAGGTCTGCGCCGATGATGTTAAAGCTGCCGGAAAAAACCTCATTCACGATGCGGATAATCTCCCGGGAAGAGAAGCCGCCCGGCATGTGTTCGCCGGTTCCCGGCGCAAAGGCCGGGTCAACACTGTCAATGTCGAGGCTTACGTAAAGGGGCGCTTTGTCTGTTCGATGCAATTGGCGGAGAAAGGGGTCGATCCCCTGTTTTTCAAAAGCTTGCATTTCCATCCTCCAGACATCGTGTTCGTGCACGAATTGCGGCCCTGTGGCACACCATTGGTAGCCGCGCATCCCGAGTTGAAGAATCTGATTTCCCCGCAGGATGTCGTTCTCAATCAGATTCCGTATGTACGTGCCATGGTTGATGCTGCACTCGCGTTGAGCAGGATCTGTCGCATCGAAGTGGGCGTCAATATGAAGAAGATACATTTCGGGATACAGTTCCGCCGCCGCGCGTACGGAGGAATAGGTCAGTGCATGGTCCCCGCCGACCAACAGAGGTCTAGCACCTTTTTGAAAAATACCCCTGGCGGCCTGATAGACCCGCGATAATGTCGTTTCCGGTGTGAAACGGTTTGTGCGGAGATTACCCAGGTCTACGACGCCGGCCTCCGCTCCGCGGCGGAATGTTCGGTCCCGGCATACATTGTACATGCCCACGGCATCGCTGGCGAGTCGCAGCGCGTCAGGGCCTCCCGAAGTCCCGGCGCGCGCGGTGACCAGGGCGTCTGACGGCACACCTAAGAGCGCCACTTGGCCATGTTCGCATACCTCGCGGCGGGGCGCGTTGAAAAAGGCGGTGCCTCCGGGATTCTCAGTCAGTGCTTCGGTGCTGCTTGTGGTTTCGGTCATGGTTTAGAGCTTTTGGAAGAACAGAATATCTGTGTTCGTTATAGATTTGACCGTGTCTATTCGGATGGCCTTAGTCTGTGTAGGTAAAACAGACTACGAGCGTGAATTTTTGTGGATAGCAAGATAGTCCGTATAGCGGATGATATCAAGTGCTTGTTGTCATGCTGGGCTTCTTGAAGGACGCTGTTTCCTGAATGACTTTTCGCATAATCTCTATTTCAGCAGTCCGCTGGGTGTAAATTTCGGGTTCGTCCAAACGTTCCGGACAGTTTTCTCAGCATCTTCCGCTATCTTTTTACGCATATGCTCCGGAGGATGCGTAGTATAGTTGCAGAGTGTAAGACAGAACTCACCAAAACCGCGCGATGTGCTTGGGGTCTGGTAAGTGGAGTATTGAATTGCATGATAGACGTTTTGTGGGATAAGTGTGGAATTGAGAATGACCAAGGGGATAAAAAAGGGTGAACAGGCGGAACGATAAGATTTCATTGCTGCCCCCCACGTTCGAGCCGTGGTATAATGAAGATTCAGGCCGTGAGGTCGTGGTGCTTATGAGCGGGGGGGTGGACAGCACGCTGACGGCGTTGCTGTTAAAAGAAGCTGGATGGGATGTGCTGGGGCTCACGATGTATCTGGCTTCAGCCGATGGGTGTGAGAACCCTGACTCGTGTTGCGGCTCGAAGGCTGCTTTTGCGGCACGTTCGGTGGGCATTAAACATTACTTTATGGATGCGAGAACAGCGTTTAGCACTTACGTTATCGAGCGGTTCCGGAAAAGCTATTTCGCGGGAAAAACGCCGAATCCATGCGTGGATTGCAACACGGTGTTGAAGTTCGATCGGGTATGGCGTGCTGTCGAAGAACAGTTCGGCATCAAGTATTTAGCCACGGGGCACTACGCACGTGTTGAAGGAGACAAAAATGAAACGCGGCTGTGTAAGGCGGCGGACCGTGAGCGGGACCAGAGTTACTTTATCTACGGTGTGCCGAGGGACCGGCTTCCGTTTCTGCAGCTGCCGTTGGGCGAATATACCAAACGGCGCGTCCGGGAGCTTGCTGAAGAAAAAGGACTGGACGTAGCGGACAAGCCCGACAGCATGGAGCTGTGCTTTGCGGGGCAGGGCGATTATAGACGTGCCCTCGGGGTACAGGATCAGGAGTCAGAAGGACCTATATACGATCTCGATGGGACGCGCCTGGGTACCCATAACGGCATATGGAATTACACAATCGGTCAACGACGGGGGCTCGGCATCGCTGCCGGAGAGCCGCTGTACGTGGTGAAAATACAGCCCGAAGCCAATGCACTTGTCGTCGGGCGGCGGCCTGAAGTGTTCTGGCATGACGTGCGGGCAACGAATCTGAATATATTGTTTCCTGCTGAACTTCAGCCCGGCAGGCGTTTGTATGGGAAAGTGCGCTCTTATAATTCAGCCTCGGAAGCAAGCGTCAGCGAGGTATCTGAAACGCAGTTGCAGGTGAAGTTTGAAGAGCCGGTCTTTGCCCCCACGCCCGGCCAGCACCTTGTGTTGTACAACGAGGATGACGCGATCGTGGCAGGCGGCGAAATCGTATAAGCGCTGGTATGAGAAAACTGCGTTTAGCAAGTCGTTTACCTGTGATCCGCAGTTTGTCTCTTGTTTGGGGTGTCCGGACGTTGTCCGGCGGCCAGGCTCGTATGAGAGAACTGCGTCAGCATGGCGTGTACATCCAGGATCTATTTGTTATGCTCCATACAATGGCTGGACGCAGTCCCTGCGTTCAGAATGTCCTCTGCATCAATGCTGTATTTATACGCTGCACGCGGTGCGTAAAAATCCGGCTGAAGCCGGAACTACAAGCAACTGCCCTCCGGGAATCTGAAGGTTTGTAGTCCCGCCTTTAGGCGGTCTGCTGAATTCTCAAAGGCGCCGAGCCTCATACTGGGGTATCCGGTGGCTACACCGGCGGCCATGCTCGTCTGTGTGGTGATAAGCAGCAGCGAGGCCGTGTTCTGAGTAATAGGTATTTGAGGTATTAAAAGATGAAGCATTCTTTGGCAGAAAATGACTGGTTGGGTGTGGTGTACCGTATGGCCGAAGGGGTGATGGGGGCGAGTCCGCGTTGTCACGATTGGGACCATACCCTGCGGGTGACCTGCAACGCTGAGAAGATCGCCTCTGGCGAAGGGGCGGATACGGCAGTGGTTAAGACAGGCGCTTTGCTTCATGATATTGGTCGCGCGATGGAGGTCGAGGGACAACCGGGAGGGAGTTGCCATGCAAAAGTCGGTGAGGAAAAAGCGTATTCACTTCTGTGCGAGGCCGGTGTAAAGGATGAAGTTTTTATTCAGCATGTGGCCGAATGTATTCGTTGTCACCGTTATCGGAACGCAGCGGCCGAATATCCGGGTACGCTCGAGGCGAAAGTGGTTTTCGACGCTGATAAACTGGACGCAATGGGGGCTATCGGTATCGGCCGCGCTTTTTACTTTGCCGGTCGGAACGGGGCGCGTGTTCATAACAGCAGGGAAGAAGCACTGGAAGGGGAATCCTACGGGCAAGAGGATACGGCCCATCGGGAATACCTGGTAAAACTTGCCGATTTAAAAGATTGTATGTACACACGCACCGGCCGCCGCATGGCGGAGGAAAGGGCCCGCTTCATGGATGCTTTCTTCACACGATTGGAGCGGGAGACCGAGTGCTGAATCTGTGACTGCGGGCAAATACGAAGGATACGTGGATTCACTGAAAAATTCCCTTTATTTCTCAATTATCCGGCAAGAAATCTTTAACTGGATATTGTGACGCAAGATGCAGATCTTTAATAAGTTCGTGCAATCCGTATCCGCATTGGCCTGACCCTCCGTACAATCTCCCCCATAGACTACTGTCTGATTTTTGGCACCCTCGATAAGCCCGTGCCAAAGGCATCGGTCGGGTGGAAATGCCTGATCGTCGAGGAACCGGATGCGGGAATGCTGCTCGTCCGGATCTGTGGAGGCGCCCTAGGGTAACCCGGGCGCGCTACCCGGAAACTCTGACCAGCCAAAACCGCGCGATCGAGTTGTCGGCGTTCATCGCAGTCGTACTCGAGGGCTTTCTAAGATAATACACCCAACGATTATGACTGCGATTAGGATTAAGGATGTAATAGAGCTCAGTTCAGATCTTCGACTTGTCGGCGTTCATGCTTCAGCATGTCTGCCGAACCTCATACCAGCGTGGCCGCCTACGAAAGCGTAGGATGTACCCAATAAGAAACTACGCGCGGTATTGACGGAAAATAATCGCTACACGCAGTGGTCTCATACCGGGGTGTCAGGGCGGCTCCGCCGTCCGGCGGACAGGCTCGTACGTGAAAATCCACACCCAACGGGCCCGGAAAAGTCCTGTACTTCTGATATTGTCGAAGGACACCTGTACAGTTACATTAACGGTATTGGCTTGCTGGGTATGGCAGTCTAACGTTTTCGGGCATACATGATTGAACTCCTACCCAACAAGAGATGCATGTCCACCTCCTTAAATTGCGCGGATCGAGCACGGAGCCCGGTAATGTTCAACAACCCCTGAAAGGTCTAACAGCTTTATGTCCTTCCGACCGGAAATTCTGCAGCTCTCTCATGCCTATGGACAACCAGCATACGTTCGGGGCGGTGGGGGGAATACTTCGTGTAAAGATGACACCACGCTATGGATAAAGAAATCCGGAACCTCTTTACGCGATATAAACGAAGCCGGGTTCGTTGCTCTTGAACGTACAGCGCTTGACCAACTCCTATCTGACACCCCTCCTCCAGATCCAACGGCGCGAGAGAAATGGGTAAAAGAACACATGCAAGAAGCGGTGATGCCGGAATCCCCCCCGGGTAGACCTTCGGTCGAAGCACCACTTCATCACACCTTCTCGGCCACCTTTGTTGTGCACACGCATCCCGCACTTGTCAACGGCGTAACCTGTGCTGTTCACGGGAAACAAGCGGTGGAGGGGCTTTTCCCTGATGTACTGTGGATACCGTACGTAGATCCCGGGTATTCGTTATGCAGGCACGTCAGCGAAGCCATAGACGAATATAAGGAACGAAAAGGAACGGAGCCGAATGTTGTCTTTCTCCAGAACCATGGTGTATTTGTGGCGGGTGATTCGGTGCAGGAGATCGAAAGCTGTTACGAGCGTATAATGACAACGCTGGCGGAAAAGTACGAAGCCGCTGGTTTTGATACAGCCCCCGGCTCAGTCGACGAAGTATCTGAGGCGGAGAAAGAGCGGATTCTGGCCTTGTGCCGCGAGTCAATGGGCGATGATCAGGTCAAACACATCGCAGGTCACACAGGTTATACGCCGTTCCACGGCCCTTTGTCTCCTGATCACGTTGTATATGCAAAACCGTATCCGTTGTTCGGGGACCCCACCAGAGAGAACGTCCAGGCTTATGAAAGCAGGAACGGTTTTCAGCCTAAAGTTTTTGTGACAGACAGGGGAATTTTCGGCGCCGGTGCCACCAACCAGGACGCTGAACTCGCGTGCGAATTTGCTTTGGAGGGGGGCTTTGTGGAATATCTGACCGAACTCTTCGGCGGACCACGGTACATGTCTACCAGAGAATACCTTTTTATCGAAAACTGGGAAGTAGAAGCATATCGGCGACAAGTCACACAAGGATAAGAGGTAACAAGGAGTACACCCCATGGCTAAGCACATTCATGACGCTTACGAAATTGCTCGCGAACGCTACGCGGAACTGGGCGTAGACACGGAGAAAGTACTCCAGAAGATGGAACGTTTTCCCCTTTCCATGCATTGCTGGCAAGGTGATGATGTATGTGGTTTTGAGAATCCGGCTGACGAGCTGGATGGGGGAATACAGGCCACAGGAAACTATCCGGGTAAAGCCCGAACGCCGGAACAACTGAGGGCAGACATCGACAAAGCACTGCATCTGGTTCCGGGTACACACCGGCTCAACCTACATGCCATTTACCTTGACCCCGGGGGAAAGCGAGTAGACAGAAACGAACTCGAGCCGGAACATTTCGCCGCCTGGATCGACTTCGCCCGGGAACGCGGTATGGGTATGGATTTCAACCCGACGTTCTTTTCTCACCCTAAGGCGAGCGACGGTTTGACGTTGATTCACCCGGACAAAGGAATTCGACAATTCTGGATTGAACATGCCCAGGCTTGCCGGAAGGTGGGCGCGGCTATGGGTGAAGCGACCGGAACGCCGTGCGTGAACAACGTCTGGGTGCCGGACGGATATAAAGACACCCCGGCCGATCGCAAGACGCCGCGCGAACGGCTGGCCGCGTCTCTGGACGAAGTGTTCGCCGAGTCCTACGATCCGAATTATCTGCTGGACTCTGTCGAGTCCAAGTTGTTCGGTATCGGTTCGGAAAGTTTTGTCCCGGGTTCACACGAGTTTTACATGGGATATGCCATGCGGAATGACAAGTTGCTTTGCCTCGACACCGGACACTTCCACCCTACGGAGTCCGTCGCGGACAAAGTTTCGGCTGTGATGTTATGGCTCGACGGGTTGATGTTGCATGTCAGCCGGGGAGTGCGTTGGGACAGCGATCACGTGGTTACCTTGACCGACGATGTCATCGCCCTTGCGCAGGCAATTGTCCGCGGCGGTTACGAAGAACGCGTGCATATCGGCCTCGACTTTTTTGATGCCAGTATCAACCGGGTAGGTGCCTGGGTCGTGGGCATGCGCAGTACGCTTCGGGCCTTCCTGTATGCGCTTCTTGAACCTGAACAACTTCAGCAGGCGGAAAAGAATGGTGATCTTACCCGGCGCCTGGCATTGATGGAAGAACTGAAGAGCATGCCGTTCCAGGCTGTATGGGATGAGTACTGCGCACGGCAGAATGTACCCATCGGCACCGACTGGATCGAAGAGGTGAAAGCATACGAGAACAGTGTCCAGAAGAAACGTGACGGGGCTGGCTGAAATCCGTTCCGGGGAATGCTATTATAAAGCGGGTATCGGTCAACAAAAAACGCATAAGGAAATTCTATGGCGCTTACAGAAATCATGCAGACGTTTGAAAATCCCTCCAGCGAGTACCGGGGCGCACCTTTCTGGTCCTGGAATGGGAAACTGGAGCCCGATGAACTGCGGCGACAAGTGCGGGTAATGCACAGCATGGGCCTTGGCGGTTTTTTCATGCACAGCCGCGTCGGCCTCGCCACGCCCTACCTTTCCGAAGAATGGATGCAGTGCGTAGGCGCCTGCATTGATGAAGCACAGAAGCTCGATATGCGCGCGTGGCTGTATGATGAAGACCGCTGGCCTTCGGGCTTCGCAGGTGGATTGGTCACCGCAAAGCCAGAATACAGACAGCGCTACCTCGGCATGACCGAGTACAACAACAGCAATGCGTTCGAATGGGATGACGACGTGCTGGCCGTTTTTGCCGCCAACATAAACAAAACCGCCGCCTATCGTATCCGGCAACTGATGAACAGAGAAGAAGTGACCAACTTAGGCACGGAAGAACGTCTGCTGGTGTTCCGCAGTTACACCCGAGCATCCACACCACGTTTCAACGGGTATACCTATCTCGACACGTTAAGCCACGAAGCCGTCCAGGAATTCATCCGGGTCACGCATGATGCGTACGCGGACAGATTTCAGGGCTATTTTCCGGAAGTCGTTCCGGGCATTTTTACCGACGAACCCCAACATATCCCTAAAGACTCCAGCTATCAGGACGAGGGGGGGAACACCGTACGCTGTATGCCGTGGACCCCCCGTTTGCCGGAGGTGTTTAAGCAACGTTACGGATACGATCTTATACCGCATCTGGCCACGCTTTTCTTTGATCCTGATGGTGACACCGATGCGCTTCAGGCGCGCTATCATTACCACGAATGCGTCACCTTTTTGTTCAATGATGCGTTCGCCCGCCAAATCGGCGAGTGGTGCGACCGCTATAACGTCGCACACACTGGTCACCTTATGAACGAGCCGACCTTATCTTCCCAGAATCGTTTTGTCGGGGACTGTATGCGTTTCTACGAATATATGCAGGCGCCGGGCATGGACCTGCTTACACAACATGCTCGTGAATACGATACGGCGAAACAGGTTTCTTCGGCAGCAAACCAGTTCGGATGCAGATGGCGATTGAGTGAAACGTACGGCTGCACCGGCTGGGATTTCCCGTTCGTGGGACACAAAGCTCTGGGCGACTGGCAGACCGCACTGGGCATAAACCTGCGCTGCCAACACCTTTCGTGGTATACCATGGAAGGTCAGACAAAGCGGGATTTTCCGGCGAGCATTTTTTATCAATCCCCGTGGTGGCCGTTTTACCGTAAAGTCGAAGATTACTTCGCCCGAATTAATGCCGTCATGAGCGAAGGCCAGGAAGTACGTAATCTTCTCGTGCTGCATCCCCAGGAGAGCATGTGGTTGCTGACACGGGCGGGATGGTACGAAAGCGAAGAAGTTCAGCAATACGACGCGACACTCCGTGATCTGCGTGACCACCTGCTGGCAGCAAACATAGACTTTGATTACGGCAACGAAGAGATCCTGAGTCGGCATGGGCATGTGGCAGAAGACACTGACGGCAAACTCCGCGTCAAAAAGGCAAGCTATAAGGCAATACTGCTCCCCCCGATGCGGACGATTCGCTCCACTACAATAGAGCTGCTTGAACGTTTCCAGCAGGCCGGGGGCACGGTGATCGTCTGTGACAATCCGCCCGCCTGCATCGACGGAGGCGCCTCCAGCAAACCGGCAGAAGCACTGAGCAATGCCCGGACGGTCAGCTCTGCTGATCCGGAACGTGTTATTAAGGGCGTAGATCCTCTCTGCAGGCGCCTGTCCATCACTGACAACAGCACGGGCGAGGAAATCCCGGATACACTCTACTTGTTGAGGGAAACCGAAGACGCGTTCACATGCTTTATCTGCAATACCAGCCACGACTTTCGCCAGTTGGAGGACGAGCCCGCCGTAACGGAACGCACGCGAACATTCCCGGACGTGACGATAAGCGGCTTCGAAAGCTGCGAAGGACAACCGCTTGAATTGGACCCGGACACGGGACAAACGTTCACGGCAGACGCAAAACGGACAGACAAAGGGTGGCAACTTCATACATCTCTACCGCGACTCAGCAGCCGCCTTTTTATCGTACCTAAGCAAAAACGTAATCACGATTATCCCGTCGCGCAAAAAACGCAGACAACGGTCCGCGAAGAAACATTCGAAGGACCTTGGCCCATCAAGCGATCGGAACCCAATGTACTGGTGCTGGACAAACCCACATACAAGCTTGGGGATGAAGAGTGGTCCGGACCGGAAGAAATTCTCCGCGTCGATCGACAGGCTCGTTCAAGACTTGGACTGCAACCGCGCGGCGGTGATATGTGCCAGCCCTGGATGGAAAAAGAAGGCCCTGAAAACGGAAGACTGGAAACGTGCCTGCGCTATACAGTTGAAGTTGATACCGTGCCTGATGAAACCGTATGGCTGGCCATTGAAAACCCGCACCGCTATAACATCATGCTGAATCAACACAACATTTCCGCCGACACGGACAGCGGCTGGTGGGTGGACCGCTCCCTGCGTACGCTGCCCATAGACCCTGTACAGCTACGGAAAGGGACTAATGAACTCTTTCTTGAACTAAACTACAACGCTTCCTTTGCAGGACTTGAATCTGCTTTCCTG
>CAJXKU010000034.1 GCA_913055945.1 uncultured Lentisphaerota bacterium
CTGTAATCGTCACGCTGGACGCAGTCCGCTGCATGCAATGCCTGCACGCAGTGCAAAGCGGCGCACGGAGCGCGCCGCACTCCGAAAAATCGACTTCGTCGATCAAGTGCAAACTGACACGCTGCGCGGGACAGCTCGCGGTATTAACGGCAACTACACGCTCAATGCAATTGCGTTGAGCATGACACGACACAGTGTCTTGCGCGCCGGGGCAAGCAAACTGCATGGGTTGTGCAGGAGGGGCGAAGACGATCTGTCACAAGCACGGCAGCCATACAGTCATCTCACAGTCTCCCCGATTGGCCCGTGAGAAATAAGGTATCAGCCGAACGGGAACCGACACCGATCCCGCGTTGTTCAGGCTGGTATAAAGGGCGGCCGTTTCGCCTTCCCTGGAAATGCGTTGAGCTTCGCCTTCGAGTACGGTAATACCCCCGAGCAGATCCGGATAATGATTCGGGACAAAATCTATGTCCCGGGGAATATGGATTTCGCTTATGTCAATATCGTCGGGGAGATCCACCGATTCCAGGCAGTACAGCACCGGTCCATAAAAAATCGCTACCTGATTCCGCGTTTCTTCGACCTTCGGATGGGCCGCCACCATTCGAACCTGCAGCGGCATATGCAGCGTCAGCTCATCCCCCGGCGACCAACTGTGTTTGACCTCAAAATAGCATCCCCCTTCGATCGAGGTTTCGATGGGCTCATCATTTATAGAAACCGTAGCATCAGAAACCCACCCGGGGATGCGTAATTTGATAGGAAGCACCTCTGCGGAACATTTTTCGATGGTGAACGATATCCGGCCATCCCACGGGTACTCCGTCTTCTGGGTGACTTTCAGATCCGTGCCGTCGGGCAAAGTGGTTTCAACCTTGCTCCCGCCGTAGAGATTCACCCATAACGCACCTTCTCCGAACGAATACGCCCATTCGTGAAGCCCGGTGAGGGTCCGAGCTATACTCGGCGGACAGCAGAAGCAGTTGAAGGTATGCCAGCGAGTACCCCGGTCCGCCGGGAATCCCTTATGTTGTTCACCGTACCACCGGAGGGGATTGGTGTAGAAAAAATGCTCTCCATCTGCACTCAGCCCGGATAACATACTGTTGTACAGGCTCCGTTCCATAAGATCCGCATGGTATGCATCCCCGCTCAGTTGCAGAAGTCTTCTGTTCCACATGGCGCCGGCAATGTTGGCGCATGTCTCGCAGTATGCTGTACTGTTGGGTAATTGATAATCACGTCCAAAAGCCTCGTGTATCACATCCCCGCGTTCGGAAATACCTTCATGCAGGGAACCGATACCTCCATGGATATAGGTTTTCGCTGTAGTCATATTTCGCCATATCCGGGAGATTGAGGTCCAGAGCTCTTCTTCCCCCGTCTCCCGAAATACATCCGTTGCGCCGCAATAAAGATACGCCCCCAGCACTGCATGTCCGACAGCCTTTTCTTCTTCCCTGAACGGCACGCGGTTCTGTTCCTGGTCGGTTCTTTTCCCCAGCCTGCCGTGCAGATCCACAAAGGTTTCTGCCAGCCGGAGGTATCGCTCTTCCTCTGTCAACCGGTATAAATCCACCAGGGCCATAATGTGGGAGGGGTTGTGTCCGCAGTGTTGCGGTTGCTCTGTATGTTCGCAGAAAACGCCGTATAGGTAGTCAGCGGCCTTACAGGCGATGCGCAGGAAGTTATCTTTCCCGGTCACTTTCTTATGTACACAGGCTGCCGTGATAAGGTGGCCGAAATTATACAGTTCGTGATTCCCGGAAGCCTGCCATCGGTCCGCTTTACCGAGATGGGTATGGATGTATCCGTCCGGTTCCTGGGCTCGTTCGAGCAGTGCGATGAAGTCATTCAAAACTTCTTCCAGCTCCTCGTCGCCCGTAATACCGTAGACATTGGTGACGGCTTCGATCCACTTATAACAGTCACCATCACTCCAGGGGCGTCCCGCCGGCAACGTTTCTGCCTCGCCGGCGGCCATCCGGAAATTTATCATTGCCGCTCCGTTTCCCGGCACATCCATGGCGTCCCGGACAGCCGGCAGTGTTTTCTGGCGACAGAGTTCGAACTTATCCGCCCACAATCCTTTAGTCCATGCCGCCGCGTCAAACGAAAGTGATTCCAGTGGACGCTTCAGCAGTGGTTTTTCCTCTTCATATTCCTGACACATAAGTTCGTTTCCTCCAAATTTTGTTAAGCATGAGACATTTCAAAGTCTATTCAATGGGCGGGGGCGGGCAGGTCTGGCCCGAAGGCGATTCGGATACGCCGATACGGAGCTCGCCGCCGTCCAGTATTTCCCCGTGACGCAACCACCTGCGGTCAAGCGCGGTGCCGTTCAGTTTTACATGTTCTATATAACGATTTTCCGGAGATGCGTGTGGCGCCACAATGTGCAAAAGCGGCCCCTCCGGTCCCAGACGGAGGGAAGAGCGCTGGAAAACAGGAGCGGAAAGCAGATAGACGTCCTGCCCCATCACCGGATACATGCCCATGGCGGTGCACATGTAGAAGGCGCTCTGGCACCCCATGTCTTCGTCATCGGACAATCCTGATCTCTCGGCGGCGTACCTTTTGTCAAGCATTTCCCGCGCAGCCGCACTGGCCCGGTCCGGATACCCGGCGTAATGGTAGAGGTGGCATATATGCAGGGTAATTTCCTTCCAGTTCCAGTGCTTCAGGCATTCGCGCAGATACCAGTCCAGATGCTGAACGAACCGTTCGCTGCCGCCGTATTTGTCCACCAGTTCATCCATGTAGTGCAAAAGTCCGAGCGTATAGTCGTACGCTGTGCCTTCGAAGCAGTAGGGGTCGAGCCATCTTTGCTCAACGGCCGGATTTTTCGGGTCAAAGGGATCCACCCAGGCGCCATCGGGGCGCCGGGGCGCAAGACATCCGATGTCCCCCCGCCACAGTTCCCACACGCCGCGGGCGCGCTCCAGAAAGCGGTCCGCTGTTTCGTCGTCGCCGAGTTGCCGCGCCAGCCGGCCGATGCACCAGTCTTCGTAGCTGTATTCCACCGTCTTGGAGACACACTGACGCGTTTCTGTGGTGAGGTACCCGTGTTGCGGATAATGGCCCTGCGGCCTACCGAAGCGGCGCGGGTCCGGTGACGTTCGCTCGGCGGTGGAAACGGCATACGCAAGGCCCTGTTCGTAATCCACCCCCTCCAGTCCCTTCAAAGCGGCTTCTCGGAGGAGAATATTGGCTGCGGAGGCTCCGCCACCCCGGACGTGTGCGTAGTGTCCCGCGATCCACCCGTCAGGCAGCCAGCCGTCTGCATGAGAGGCTATGTCAAGAATACAGTTGAGGTACGCTTTCTCCAGGTCCGGCCGGATGAGCGTCAGCAGGGAATTGGCGTTGCGGACGCTGTCCCAGAGACAATAGAAGTCTGTAAAGTGGCGCACGCCGGATTTCCAAAGGTGGTTTTCGTGGTCCACACCCAGGTCGGATGGCATACACAGCAATCGGGCAAAGGATGTATAGAAGAGTTCACGCTGCTCCTGCGTTCCGCCTTCCACTTCGATGTAGGACAGTTCCTCGTCCCATCGCTTGCGCGCCCTTTTGCGGATTGTTTCAAATCCCGTGTCCCCGGCTTCTTCGTCCACTGCCCCCCTGGCATTTGCCACGCTGCAGTAGGAGATGCCTACGCGGGCTTCAATCTCGCTAACCTTTCCAAACCCCAGCAAAGCCTTCGAATTGGCGCCGCAGGCAATCCCGTGGGGCGAGTCATGTTCTTGGCGGGCGGAAAATACGTTGGAACCGTTCGCCAGCCGGTATTGCTCAATCGGGGCGTTGAACCGAGCATAGAAATAGACCGAGTACGGAAAGGCATGGCCCCACCCCCCTCTGCAGTCTGCTCTGCCGATGACCTCCCGGTCGCCGATGACTTCGATGTATCCGCCGATCGAGATTGCGCATTCCGCTCCCGGGTTTCCCCCTCCCTGAACGACGCTGCCTGCGTCCAGAAGCAGGTTCGAGCAACCGGTGGCGGGGTATGTAAGCCGGTAAGCTGCAGTCTGATGGGTGGCGGTGAGTTCAGTGCTGATATCCGCCGGCAGCAGATCCACGCGGTAATAACCTGCGCAAGCCTCCTCGTTGTCCGGCTCAAAAGGACCGGGTTCCGGTTGGAGTGACCCGACGAACGGCAATATACCCACATTGCCGTAACGACCCCCGCCGCCTGTACCGCTGACATGGTTCTGGCTGAAACGATGAATCGGTCGTCCGGTACGGTATCCGTTCGTGGCATTCGGCGGCACGACATCCGGGCCGGGGCGGGCGATACCGAGCGGCAGGTACGGACCCGGGAGACAATTCCCTCCATCGTCCACGCCGATAAAAGGATTCATCTCGTCGCTGAGTTGTGATACTTCGTCTTGTTCGTTCTGCATAATCAGCCTTTCAAATAGGGTGCACGCGTCGTGCCTGTCGATCATTCGCTTGTTGGATGAAGATTATACGCGGGGCTGCCGAGCAGGTAACCCTTCCCCTTGCTCTGTGCGGTTAGGTACCGCCCCCTACATAGGGTCAAGGAGATTATAGCGGCGAGCGAGGCCTGATCCACATAGCGTATAAATTGATTTCATACGGAAGTGTGGGAAATGTAGCACTGCGGAGACAAAATATCAAGCTTAGGCCAACGGCCCTCACAGAAGGGATACTTCAGTAATCCGAGCTGCGGATACGGGCAGTACGCGGCGGGCGCAATGCCGTGTTCGGCACAAGAGCGCACGGCTCTTCTTTTGTGTCGTATCACCTCATTCCATGGGGATTTCCGCTTGCTGCCAGAGAGGCGTCAGATCGACAACTTTTCCTGTATCCATGGCTTCATCGACGGCGAAACAGGTTATAGCAGACCTTAAACCGTCTTCAAGACTCGTTCGCGGCGTAGAACGGCCAGCCATGCAATCGGCAATATTCTGTATAAGTGGATCGTCTCCGCCACCATGGCCGCCTTTTCCACTAGTGCTAAGATCCTGAATCTCTTCGTTGAAGCCGATACGTTGAAATTCCAGTTTCCCGCCGAGGAGATCACCGCGAATGGCGCCTTCCGTGCCGCAGATATACATACGGCGTTCCGGAATTCCTGCGTTGCAATTGGTATGGAATGTGGCTCTCACCCTGTTGGTATATTCCAGTATGGCTACCTGATTGTCAATAATATCCTTGTCCGAAGTGAAAGGATTCTTCTGTACAGTACTTGACCAGGTTCGATAAGCTTCTTTGCCATTTTCATTCTGGCCAAGGCGTTCAATATGGCTTTCGTTTTCAGGGACAAAAAAATCAAGACCGCCGAAACTGGCAGCATGCTTCGCCGTTGAATTTACGATCCAGTTGGCAAGGTCTATGTCATGACAACATTTTTCCAGCAAATGGGTTCCGGCATACGCCCGGAGGCGGCGCCAGTCTCCCATGATATAACCGCCGTGATTGAAATTCAGTGTTTCGTTGAATTCAAGGCTTATGATCCGGCCGATTTGCCCTTCGTCTACAACTTCTTTGATCCTGTTGTAATGAGGGGAATACCGCAGGGTGAAGCCTATAATAAACTGACGGCCACTTTCTTGCCACGCTTCCCGCATCGCCAGGCAGTCATCCAGGGTGGTGGCAAGAGGTTTTTCGCAGAATACGTGTTTCCCCGCTTCAAACGCCGTGACCACGTGTTCCCGATGCATGCTGTTCCAACTGCCCACCATAACCCAATCCACATCCGAGTCCTGTACAAGTTCGCGATGGTCCCGGTATATCTTTGCGTTCGGATTGAGTTCTTCAAGGCCGGCGTTTAAAGAACTTTCAAGGGGATCGGAAATTGCCACAACCTGAGTGGAAGGTTCCTTCTCGGTGACCCTGTTCGCAAGGCCACGGATTCTTCCGCCGCTGCCGAGGAGTCCGATACCGATGCTGTTCCGCATAAGAAATTGTCCCTCGTTACGCTGTATTAGCAGCTTCCGTCATTGGAAATGCGGGTTCTCAACTGACATTTAACGTATAATTAAAATTCCCCGTCCTTTGGACGGGGCCTATAGAAAGGTTTAATCGAAACTCTGAGAACTCGTCTCAACAAAGAGCCCCGAACACGCAAGCCTTGTCTGAACCGGATTAAGAATTTTTATTCTTTCCTAAAAGTCCACTCCCGTTAGGTCCATAACTGAAGAAAAATATGAAACGCCCCTGGAGTTGGGCAATCGTCACTTCGCAAAATACAGTAGAAATTCTTCTAAAAGATAAAGAATGTCTTAAACAGGAAGAGTAACTAAGGAATAACACCCAGGGTTCAGCCCTTGCCATGTACCCTTTGCGCCAAAAGCATTTCTCTCTCAGTCAATCATCCTTGTCCCGCCCTGAACTGCAGGTTGTAAAACTTTGCATACTTGTTGTTCTGCTCCAGCAGTTCTGTGTGCGTACCGGCTTCCGCAATTTCCCCATTTTCGATAAACAGGATCTTGTCAGCGTGAAGAATCGTACTCAGTCTATGGGCGACAATGAATGCGGTTTTGTCTTCAAGCAGCGTATCTAACGCCTGCTGAATGAGTTGTTCCGTCTGCGAGTCTACTGAAGACGTCGCTTCATCCAGAATCAGAATCGGAGCATCTTTGAGGATGGCTCTTGCAATGGCTACACGTTGTCCTTGTCCTTCCGAGAGTTTCGTTCCTCGTTGTCCCACTTCTGTGTCATAGCCATCGGACAGATCCGGCACAAAATGATCTACGTTTGCCTTTCTGGCCGCCTCAACGATGTCTTCGAAACTTGCGTCATCCCGACCATAGGCAATATTGTTGGCAAGTGTGTCCGAAATAAGGTGTTGTTCCTGCATGACGATCCCGATGTTCGCCCGCAGTGAACGCAGGCTGTAGTCCTGCAATTTCCGGCCGTCAAGATAAATGTTTCCGCTGTACGGCTCATAGAAGCGGGGAATAAGTCTTGTTACCGTACTTTTCCCAGATCCGCTCGGGCCGACTAAAGCCACAGTCTGCCCCGATGCCACATGAAAATCTATCCCTTTGAGGATATCCTCGTTTTCATATCTGAACCAGACATCCCGGAAAGAAATTTCGCCTTGTGCGCGCCCCATATCAATGGCATCCCTGTTATCATCGATCTCCGGTTCGATGTCCATATATTGGAAGAAACGTTCAATGCCTGCAATCAGGCGTGCGGCGGGATCGGTAATATTGGCCAGCGCTCGCAGCGGGCCCATAAAGCGCTGCAGATACATCATGAAGCCAGCCAGCGCCCCTACCTGCAGAGGTCCTTCCAGTACTTGATATCCTCCGTAACCTGCTGCTATCGCCAATGACAGTCCCACCAGCAACAACGCGAAGAGAAACATCCACGTCTGGTTCGCAATGACCCCAAGACGACTCAAGTAGTGGTCCCTGTTTTCTTTATCAAACCGGGAGCGCTCGTAATCCTCCTGACCGAATGCCTGCACGATCCGCATGCCGCTTATGTTGTCCTCTGTGCGGCTGGCCAAAGTCGCTTTGTGGTGTCGAACTTTGCGCGATTGGCCAAGAATACGGCGGGAGAAGACGACAAAAACCACAAAAATGCCTGGTAAAACCGCAAAACAGATCAGTGCAAGTTCGACACACTCCCACGTTAAATAGATGGAAAACCCCAGAGCCATTAAAACCGTGACCGCGTTCTCGATCAGCATACGCGGAAACTGGTATAAACTTCGTTCCACCACGTTCAGGTCATCAATAATCCGCGACAGCAGTTCGCCTGTTTTGGTATTGTCATAAAAACTGAATGTAAGTTTCTGCAAATGGGAATGCAGATCTTTGCGTAAATCCCGGGCAACCCGTTGCGAAAGCCGCAACCCCAGAACGCCTTGACCTTTATCCACGACCGCGACCAGGGCAAACACAGCGAAAATACCACCGGCAAATGCGAAGACCAGCCCGAGATCTTTGCTGGATATGGCCTTATCTATGAGCAGGGATATCATAAACGGCGGGGAGATGAGGAGGATGGAGAAAAAGAGCAGTAAAAGACAGCATCCCACAAAATCCCCCTTGTGTCTGCTCAAGTACTCCCTATAGAACCGCAATAGCAGACGTCCAATTTGCCGGTAATCGCGTTGCCCTTTTTGGTCTGATGCCTTTTTATCCATAATGTTTCCCGTTCTATACAATTTCGCTGCCTGAAGGTATTGGATACTATACCGCTGCTATAATGTCATGTCTTTGGAAAATATGGCTGAACTGCGCTTGAAGCAGCGTGCTGTCACATCTTCCCGATGACTGGACCGATATGCCAGATGCTTCATACAGATTCATGACGAAAGCACGAGGGGTTGCGACACCTGCTGAGTCGAGCATGCCGGTAATGAGCAAGGCCACCCCTGTTCCTTTGAGCTGGAAGTAAAGGGGCCATGGAATTGCATTTTCAGTAAAGTCTATTAACTTATTCAAGGTCCTTGCTGGTCGCACCACAAGGCAACCCCATCCTTAGAGCACAAAGGTAAAACGAACGGAGGTCCCCCATGTTCAACTTGTCTCTCACCCTTTTTTCAAAACCGTCTTGTATCGGCTGTATATCTTTTGCTGCCCTTCTTGCTGTTTGTTTTCTGGTTCCGGGGCAAACTGTCACAGCAGCAGAAACTGATGATGAACTGGTTATCATGGCGCCGAGGCAGCAGCAGAACCGTCTATTGGAAGATCTGCTCTTCGCGTATCGCCAGGATACGGGGCGCAAAGTGAAGACCTGGCAACCCCGACGCCAAGGCAAACCCTGGGATGTGGCAACTGATATAGCTCTTGCCGGTCGTAACGGTACGGATATGATGCTTACCTCACGCGTGGACTGGGAATACCGGGCGGACAAAGCTGACCGAGCAGATTTTGATTATTTTCCGTTGGCAAACCAACGTGTATACCGGGGGAATAATCTCGTTGGCGGGGTTGAATACGGTGTTATTGTGCCGGAAAAAGACTCTTCCCCGCTGGTAAAAGAATTTCTTGACTGGGTGAAAGGATCAGGCCGGCCTGTTCTGATGCAACCTGATCCGCATCATTTTGTCCCTGTCGATGCCGCCATCCCGCCGTTTGAACCTTCCGAATATCATTACCAGGCTCCCTGGGACGGCGAAAAACCAATGATGTGGCACGGTGTGTGTCACATGGGACTTCGCAGATTGCATACGACGCAGATTGCCGAAATGAAAAAAGCGTGGATGCAGGGATATAATCAGATTCAGGGCGGGACGTTCAATACCGAACCCATTCTGGAATTTGCGGAAGAACATGGGATGGTGATTATGGGATTTCCGGATGTTGAGAAAGACAATACGGAGGAAAGTTCAGACGAACATCCGTTGGTGCAAAAAGTGCGGCTTGCCCGGGAATACCCTTCCACACGGATGATTTACGCCTCCAATGAGGATCACATGACATGGCTTTACGTGCCGCTCTATCAGGCGAAGCATTGGATGGAAACCGGGGAAGGTGAAATCGTGGAAGGAGAGCGCAAATCCGTTTCCGAATATATCAAGGATAAACACGATGTCGGCTTGTCGGACGAAGCTCTTCAGAAGCGGATCGACGAAGTGAAAAAGTGTGAAGCGCAGTTCCGCGAGTGGCTGAAGGAAAAGCACGGATCATTGGACGTTCTGAACGAACGCTGGGACAGATCTTTCGACAGCTGGGAGGAGATCGAGATGCCGGATCTTCCCCTGGACTGGGTGAAACGGATCTGTGAAGAAAGTGATTTCAAAATAATGAAAAGACGGGGCAGCTGGTATATGACCTGGCTGCTGAAAATTTTCCGGGATCCACTCCGGTTCCACTCTTATCTTCGCGATCCCGCCTATCTGGATTTCAATCGGTTTCTGCGTACAGTCTGGGCACGGCGGTATAAGGCTCTGGATCATCCCCCCGCCCATCAAAATGCTATCTGGGGAGATTTCCAGAACCATGCCAAAGATCTGCAGCCGCTCCTGAAACCTCGCAAGGGGGAGGAGGTGCCGGGTTTCATTTACACAACGAAGTCCCGGCCAGACGTCTTCCTGTTCCGGGAGGTGCCGGAATTCAACGCGCTAAGCTACGACCATCCCGGCTGTAAGATGAACCCGGCCTATATCCAGATGCCTGTGGACGTTCAGTACATTGCAAAAGATAAACCGGTCTGGAACAGTGAACATCATCTGTACAACCATGATAAAAGCACGCCGAGCCGAGTGCGCTACCATCTGCTCCATACGTTCCTGATGGGGCAGTACAAAAGCAGCTCCTACAACCGCGTGCGAACCACCGAGATCAGTCGCCGGGAACGCCACATAGCGGCGACACAAACCCGCGATCAGCTCCAGGAAGCCGACAAAGCTCTTCGGGCTCTCCTGAGAGCACGGGCTGAAGCTGATATCGCCGTGCTGGTTACGGAAGCAAACCGCGCGTGGAATATGTTGCCGGAAGGGCCCGCAAGGCCCGAACTGGGAGGCGCTATAAAAGCGTTTGGGCATGTCGGTGCACTGGGAAAACAATGGAAATATGTGATCAACGAAGATGTATCCAGTAATCACGTTACTGGAACGCTCATTGTCGATGCACCATGGTTGTTGCCGGATACGGCGAAAAAGATGGCCGAACTCCCGGAGGATCGGAGAATTGTCGCTATTGGCGAACTGCCGACGAAAGATGAGTACGGTCAGGATCTTCCGGAAGATGTCGTTAAAACTCTCCGTTCCCGGACGACGGTGGTCGACGGTTGGGAGAATCTTCAGCGTGTTGTAAAACCTGCCGAAGGATTACCCGACCTCTATAAGACTGTGGGGAAAGCCGACTTCTATTGGTGGACCCCGGTACATGGGCGGGATTCCTATACGGTTCCCGTACCGAAGCTCGAAGTGCGCCGGGCGCGTGTGGGGGATACCCTGTATGTGGCGGTGACGAATCATTCGGGATATTACCGGCGTAAAGCTCCGATACCCTGGGCGGCCGGGAAGAAAATCCATGAATATACGTCGCACGATTCGGCCACGCGTGATGTACACCTTTCACCGCGTATTTACGATGAGGACGACAAGACGCTGTTTGAGACGGAAGCTGTTAAGATTTACAAGCTCACACCGGCGGAAGAGTAAATGCCGAATAGAAAGCGGCGCACGGAGCGCGCCGCACGCCGGGAGATCGCCCCCGAGCATTTATAAAGGTCGGGATCTTGCGACTTCGTCGACCAATTGCAAACTGACGCCCTGTACTGATAAAAACCGCAGTGCGTGCTTGAGTTCTGGTCGCCAAAGACGGGGGTGTTTATGCCCGGCGTTCAGGTTGTCATCAGAATCGCGGTACGAGCTGAGTTCTGGACCGGCAGGGGAAGCGTTGGCCGAAAGCCACCAGGCTCAGCAGAAAATCGTTTGCAGAACCCGTGTGACTATTGCTGGTAGAGGGCCTCGAGCTTTTCGTTCACATCCCGATAAGCGGCATCCACCTTGTAGATCTCTTTATAGTACCGGGCCGCATTATCCTCATTGCCTTTCTGTTCGTGGGCCCAGGCAAGGTTGTAGACAACCTCTTTACGATGTTTATCCATACGCTCCGGCATTTCGTTTAAAACGGTTTCGAATTGTTCTATGGCCAGATCGTACATGTTCTTGGCTATCATGCAGTGCCCGATGTACATGAGGGAGTCGCGCCGGAGTCTCGGAGTGGCAGAGGCTTGCTGGAATTCTTTCAGGGCGTTGTCGAATTCGCCCTGATTCCAGTAGAACTGGCCGAGGTTGTAGTGGTATTCAGGTTCATTGGGATATCGTTTCACCATTTCTTCCAGGTATTCGCGCCGCAGTTGTAATTTCTCCGCTTCAAGTTCCTGGATCTTTTCGTCCGCTTGCGCTTTTTCGTCCGGGTTGTTCTCGGCGTATTCCTGCCATTCCCGGATGGACACATCGTACTTTTCGCACTGAATATCATTCATGGTTTTTTCAATGGTAGGATCGCCTCCTCGGCTTTTGTTGAGTGCTTCCTGGTACTGTTCTAACGCCTTGTCATAGTCCTTTTTCCGATGGTAAAGGTCGGCCAGCCGTTTCCGATTTCCTATATTATCGGATTCGGCAAGCTGTGCCTCTGCGTCTTCTATCAGGGTGTTGAGGCTTTCTTCGTCACGCGGGGCGCGACGCTCACGCTGTTCCAGGGTGTGAGCTTTTTCTTTGTCTTTCACAACATCGCGGTAAGAGGTGGCGTCTTCCCACTTGCCTTCATGCATGGCAACACGTGCGAGTTCTTCCTGAAGCTGACGGTCTTCAGGCCGTATCGTACGCAGTTTCTCCAGCGTTTCGCGTTGCTGCGGATACATTCCTGACGCCCCGTAGACGTCGGCAAGGGTTTTGAGGATGTCGAAATGTTCTTGGTGTACCCGACTGGCCATTTCCATCGTCGAGCGCGCACAGTTTAAAGCGCCTGCCTTTTTCAGCGCTTGACCGAGCACGACCAGGATGAGAGGGTTTCTTCCGTCGAAGGCCATCATCTTTTCAGCCTTCTTAACCGCGGCCGTGTACCGCCCTTTTTTAAAATACAAGGGGCTCAGAACATAATAGAGAAGGCATGCGGCAAGCATTCCGATGCTTTGGCGGAAAAGTTCGGACTTTTGTTGGGATTGAGCGAATCTGGTGTGGTGCAGAAGGATCCTCGCGTCAGTGTAGCCGGGTTCTGTGCCAAGAATTCTTTCCAGAATACTGGAGGCGTATTCGTAATTCTCCCGATCGAAGTTCTGTCTGGCTTGTCTGAAGGGTTCTTTCCAGCGCTGATCGATCTCTTTTTCCTCTTTTTCGGTGATCTTTTCCATAGTAAACTCCCTGGGTTGCTGGTTTTCAAGAATGCTGGTCCAGCTGTACAAAAATTGCGGCGGCATCAAGTAGTATAAGAAGTTAACAGTTATTTAATCCCGCACCGGATTGCGCATTGGCCGGAAGTATACTGTGTGCTCACCCGCCAACCTTCTCCGCTTTTTTATACGATTTCTGAACGGCATACTACATGTTGGAGCCGGGTTGCAACCTTACGTCAGTAATCTATTCTTTAAGAGAAGAGTTTCCAAGAAGCTTCTGTGCTAATTGCATGGCGGAGCTGCGTCCAGCAAACTGCGTTTAGCGTTTCGTAACCATCCATGGTGTATCTGTCATGCTGGAGCCAGTCCCTCCCTGCGATGGCAGCACGCAGTGCTTCGCAAAAGAGGATACGATTGTCTCATACTGCGAGGAACTATATTGTTGTTCATAATGCCTGACATACACAGATGAACTGTTTCGTAAAGGAGTCCATATGTTTCCGCAACCATTCTTTGCTGAAATATACCGTTCTATCGGCGTACTGTGCGGTATCATCATTATCATTGGCAGCGGATGTATTCATGTGACGCAATCGATTGAATTATTCAAGGATAGCTCAGCTGCGATCCAACTCACCTATAAGCTGCCCAGAAAATACCAGGAAGCTTTTCAGGAAACCCATCGCACCCTGGAAAAATGGCAGGGATTGCCCGTTTCCTCTGCCGCTTACGTACCGAATACATTCTTATCGGAAGAACGCGCACGCACGTTTTTCAGCACGGAGAACGTCGAGCTTTTGGACTACAGCAAGCAAACTGAAGGAGAATCGCTGATCGTAAAGATCCGCTATCGAACCTCAGATTTTCGCAAAACTCTAACAAAAAACAGGTTCGGGGGTTTTGAGTTTTCTACGGATGCGCAGGAGCGGACCGTAACGATGACGACTGATCTTGCACCGCCTGAAATGAGCGCGGTCGATTCTGCAAGCCTCGCCGAAGACGAGATTGAAGAGCTTCGTTCGCTTCTGGGCGATCTGCGGTTAACCTTACGAATCACTACCCCCGGAGAAATCAAAGAGACCTCAGGGCAGCTGACTGCACGCCGCAAAGCTGAGTGGCAATACTCCCTGCAGAAAGACGCTTCATTTATCACGTCCCCGGCGGATATACGGGTTACCTTCAAGATCGCGGAAGATACAGACTTCGGGTTCTGAGTGAAATACGGGAAGTCCCCATATTACATTAGCTTGAAGCTGGGCAGATCCTGGCTGTCTACAAGCCCGACGGCCTGGCCTTGATTGTTCACAACAATCACGTCGTCGATATTTTTCTGTTCCAGAATCTGTAACAGCTCAATCGCCATCGCGTCGGCACTTATTGTGATAGGGTCGGTTGTCGCAACTTCACCCACTTTTCGCGTAAGTACGTCGGGATCTTCCATTACACAACGCCGGAAGTCGCCGTCTGTGAAGACCCCCTGCAACTGATCATTTGTGCCGACCACCGCAATCGAACCGGCTCGCGCCTGGGTCATTTTACTCAATGCTTCATGCACAGGCAGCTCATACGGCGCTCGGGGGAAACGTTCCCCGCGACGCATTACGTCTGTAATTCCCAGCACCATGCTTCTGCCGATAGCTCCAGAAGGATGCAGTTTTGCGTATTCACTTCTGCTTAAATCTCTGGCGCGTAACAACACCATAGCCAGGGCGTCCCCCAGCACAAGCAACGCTGTGGTTGAAGTGGTCGGAGCCATGTTGAACGGACACGCCTCCTCCGGTACTTCCATCGGCACCGTCAGATCTGTCCATTGCACCAGGCGCGAATCAGTGACTCCCGTAACGCAGACCACTCTTATATTGAAACGTTTGGCAGCCGGTACAACTTCGAGCAATTCATCGGTTTCACCGCTGTAACTCAATAACACAAGTAGATCCTGACTGCCGAGGACACCTAAGTCCCCGTGAACAGCTTCGACGGGATGCAAAAATACTGCCTGCGATCCTGTGCTGGCCAGGGTGGCCGCTATTTTATGCCCTACATGTCCGCTTTTTCCCAATCCGGACAGAACAATTTTACCGCCGTTTTCCAGGGTTTCCAGGCACCATTGAACAAGCTTGGTGAACGAATCATCCAATGCGTCCCGAACTGCATATATGCCGTTAATTTCGTTATCAAAGACCTGCCGGGCCATTGAAAGGATTTCTTTGTCGGACATGAGTTACCTCTTCTTCGGTGTTGCCGGATTCGGCGACTTGCATAAGGCGGATGCTTGACATTCCTCTTTTCGAGGTTTATGCTTTAAATAAAAAAGGACTTCATTCACGTTTTTTATTTAACTTTTCATAATGTACTTTAGGTGGGTTCAGATGCTGTGCTACTTGTAACTTCGGCCGGACAGATTCTGCTGCGTTTAGCGAAGGTGAAAACTGTGAACGGGGGCATGCGTTTCTTGTTCCGGTCCTGCTGCGCGAAGAGAATGAGTCGCAAAGTATGTAACATACCTGAGAAAATAATAATATGTTCAGGGCTGTGGGGTGTGCTCGGCTATATAACAACTTACTCAAAAATAAACCGGTGATAATGATTGAACCGTCAGGTGGAAGCTGAGGTACGCATGGAAACCCAAAAAGCGTATTGTGTCAAATGCGGTAGTAAAACCGAGATAAGTGAACCTGCGCAGATTACAATGAAAAACAATCACCCCGCGGTTAGAGGGCTATGCTCCCGTTGCGGAACCCCTGTCTACAAGATCATCCCGCGGAAGAAAAATCGCTCCTCCTGACAATTACTCCCTTGTTAGCCTGCAAGTCCTTCTTATAGTATAGGCTTACCTGCATGAGGGCGATGATCGCTCAGAATCACGTGTGATCTCAACTTTTCTATGTGTGTGCTGTGGCAAGCATCTGCAGGCCGAAAAGATTATATCCGTGCAAGGAAAAGGAAAATATAAATGGAACTCAGTTTTGTCATTTTAACCCCCTATATGATCCGTAAATCGCGAACGGGGGCAATCCTCGCTCGCCTGTTGGGCCAAACCTCCTGTGAACTCGTGTATTCCCAGATGTTTGCCCCCACGAAAGAGCAGGCGGATGCTTTTATTCAGTGTGTTGCCGATTCAGACGACCCGGAAGAACAGGAATACCGCGAGCTTCTGCGGGACTACATCCGGGAAAGTTTCTATCCTTCTTCCAACGGGAGGCGGCACCGTATCCTGATGCTTGTGTTTCAGGGAGAAAATGCCGCTTCAGAAATCGCCCGTATCGCGGGCTCTATCCGCATAAGCGATTCTACCGGCGAGACGATCCGGGACGCTTTCGGCGATCTGATCCGCAACAGAGATGGCTCGATCAGACACTTTGAACCTGCGGTGTTCATACCGGAGAAAGGTCTTCCTATCCAGGAACAGCTTTCCTCCTGGATTGAATTCTCACGTACGGAACCGCCCGTGCTGAGAAAAATATGCGAGTATGAAAGGCCTGAAGCAGTAGAAGAGACGCTGGTTCTCATCAAGCCTGACAGCTGGTACCATCCCAGCGCTCGGCCCGGTGCCATCGTTGATATGTTCAGCCGAACCGGCCTTCGGATCATCAGCGCGCGCGTGGTCCAATTCTCGGTTTCGCAGGCGCTGGATTTTTACAAACCCGTTCGGGAAATCCTTAAGCAGAAATTAGCCCCCAATGCCGCTGAGAAAGCCAAAGAGGTTCTGGAAAAAGAATTTGGATGCACGCTTCCGGCGTCAGCCGTGTCCCGCTTACAAGAGGATGTCGGAATTCCGTATGCTGAGAAGGAATTTGAGAATATTGTAGAATTTATGAGTGGCCGCCGTCCCTCGAAGTGTCCGGAAGAGGAAAAAGACGAACCCGGCACAGTGAAATGTCTCGCGCTCATTTACGAAGGAGAGGAAGCCGTCTCGAAGATCCGCAATGTTCTCGGCCCCACCGATCCGACAAAAGCACCGTGGGGCACGGTCAGGGCGGAATTCGGCAGTGACGTAATGGTCAATACCGCGCATGCCTCGGACAGTCGAGAAAATGCTGCTCGGGAAATCAGTATCCTGAATATGGACAAGAAAACCTTTGAACCTGTCGTAAGCAAAATCCTGGAGGCCTGCCATGGCACAGAGTGAACAACCGGTGAAGACATCTCCTACTCTTGGCACACTGCAACCCTCGTTAACACTGAGTATTACAGCGAAAGCCAAGTCTTTGGCGGCCTCGGGCGAAGACGTCATCAGCCTCAGTGCCGGAGAACCTGACTTTGATACGCCGGATCATATCAAAGAAGCCGCCAAAGAAGCACTTGATGCAGGGGATACGAAGTATACACCGGCCGCTGGCCGGCCCGAGTTACGCCAAAAAATTGCTGCAAAGCTGCAGGAGGAGAATGGGGTGCAGACGAACGCTGAACAGATCGTCGTGGCGCCGGGGGCCAAATTCAGCGTGTTCACTGCTGTGGCTACGTTATGTGCGCCGGGAGACGAAGTTATTGTGCCCGCTCCCTACTGGTTAAGTTATCCGGAGATGGTACGCGCAACGGGTGCCACCTGTGTCTCCCCGGCAACCAAGGCGGAAAACAATTTCTGCTTAACGCCCCAACAATTCGAACAGGCCATAACTTCCCGGACAAAACTACTGATTCTCAATACCCCCTCGAATCCCACCGGCGGCGTATACCCTCGCGAATTTCTCGAAGGCATCGCTGAATTGGCCGTGAAACACAATGTGATGATTGTTTCCGACGAAATCTACGAAAAGCTGATTTACGCTGGCAGAGAACACACAAGCATCGCCTCGCTGGGTGAAGAAATCAGTGCACGGACGATCACTGTAAACGGATTCAGCAAAGCTTATTCCATGACAGGCTGGCGCCTGGGATATTCAGCCGGCCCCGATTGGATCGTGCAGAAAATCAAGGCACTTCAAAGTCACACCACATCCGGGCCCACCTCTTTCGTTCAGGCGGGCGCTTCGCGGGCTCTCGAAAATTCGGAGGCGTTTATTCAGAATATGCGCAGTACGTTTGAAGAACGTCTTGCCTGCATGCATCAACGACTCAGCGATATCAGAAGTTTATCCGTGACCAAGCCCGAAGGGGCTTTTTATATTTTCCCGGATATCAGTAGCCTCGGACTCGACTCAATGACTTTCGCTGACCGCTTGCTGAACGAGAAAAAATTGGCTGTTATCCCGGGAAAACCTTTCGGGGCGGACAGCAATATCCGCCTGTCCTATGCCTACGATCCGGGCACCATAGAGAAAGGCTGCCAGAGACTGGCTGAATTCTGTGACGAGCTCGCCGCTTCCTGATTAACCGAGTGAGTGCCTTCGGCAATGTGCACACAGGCGGGCTGTAAGGCGTTGCAGAGAAGAAGAACGGGGGTAACTGCGGCCTGAATCGCATCTTCCAGAGAAGATGCGTTATAAAGGTCGGGATCCTGCGACTTCATCGATCAATTGCAAACTGACGCCCTGCGCTGACAAGCTGTACGTGCAGTGTATGTATACCTACCTCGTTACTTGCGCATTTCTTTGACCCGTCTCATGTACCGGCGTACATGATCATCGGGCTCGATCTGCAGCGCTCGCTTCAGGTGGGTAACCGCCTTGCCGTAGTTCTCGCGTTGGACTGCGACCCGGGCAAGGCCGAGCAAGGCCTTGACTTGCGCTTTTTCAATGTTTCTCGCGCGGCGGAATGCTGATTCGGCACGGTCAAGACGACCTTCTTCGATTTGTAAGCGTCCCAGATGCAGCAGTGCAGAGCTGTGCAGCGGATCGTGCTTGAGCGCTTTTCGCAGATATTCGGCCGCAGCCTCACCCGAACCGGCATCAACAACTATGGCGGCATTCGGTGCCTGCAAGAATACGGCTTCGCCCTGCCCGACATCGATAAAGTGAACGTGAAGCTGCCTTTCTTCAGAACCGGAATCGCCTGCCGCAGGCAGAGCGCCGGTAAGCAGTAGAAGGAGAATAAGTCGACGAAACGGATGCAATTTGGACACGCTCAGCCCCCTACTCGTTG
>CAJXKU010000035.1 GCA_913055945.1 uncultured Lentisphaerota bacterium
GGGCCAACGGCCCGATTTCATATCATAGCCCAGGGTGGAATTCCGGACCGCTGTGCGGGGCGGAATGGAACCCTGGGGCCCAGATATCAATAACATGTCGCGCTCTGAAAGAGCGCCTCATTTCCTCCTTTCGCCTTTTAACCCTGTCCCCTTTCAATCCTTGGTCTAAAGATCGTGGCATGGACCATACGAGCGGACGTTCGCCTGAGTTCCGCTTTTAAGCGGAAGTTGGCCGTCGGCTTCAGCCGACGGCACCCGATGTGTAAGTAGTCACACGCCATGGATTAAGCACTGTACACTATTCCACCACAGCGCTCGCTGAAGCTCGCTTCGACTCTCCGCCTGAAGGCGGAACTCAGACCATTATAAATTCCGGGACAAACGCTGAACGCAAATATGTGCTCAATGCAATTGCTGAACGCAGTTCCTAAACGCAGCTTGCTTAACGCAGTTCTCTCATACGAGCCACTGCGTGCAGGGACTGCGTCCAGCCTAACAAATAGATCCTGGATGTACACGACATGCTGAACGCAGGGACTGCGTCCAGCGTAACAAATACACCATGGATGTTGCCGACCCGCTGAACGCAGTTCCTCAATGCAATTCCTGAACGCAGTTCTACAACCATACCGGCAGAATGTCGCGGGACTGCAAGCCGACGTATCACGCACCAGCCGTACCGTTCACCAATTCCACAGTCACAATTTTCTTCGCCGGAATCGAAAGGGACAAAGTCGAATCTTTTTCCGGCTGAATCTGCTCCAGCCGCGTTTCATCCAGATTCAATGTGTATGCTTCTCTGATGGGAGCTCCAAGGGTCACCGCTGTCTGTTCCTCCTGCTCCGTAGGATTATACAGCCGCAGCACGACCGAATCGCGGTCTTCCGCTCTCTTAACGGCATTCACGACCACCTGCTGATTGCTCACTTCCAGAAAACTGAAGCTGGCCGGCAAATCTCCCTCCTGCTTGCCGATCTGCGCCACACGCAACGGCGTCCGGTGCGCCAGGGATTTACGGGACAATTCAGCGCTCTGCCAGTCGCCTTTGTGCGGATAAATCGCGTAGTACGTCGTATGCTCCTCCAGGGCCTGAGCACTGTCATCCCCGGGATACTCTTTCCAGAGTCTGTTGTCACAGGGGATGCGAAGCTGAGCACTCCGGACAAGTGATTGCGCAATCGTCCCGGACGCGACATCTGTCACCTCGTAGTCCCTCAAGGTGTCGTTGAGCACAGCAAACCCTTCCTGACCATCGGAAAAATCCATGAATCCGTGTTGCTGGTGGCGAGTAAGCTCCTGTCCCCGCCATTTACCGTCCCGGGAAACATGCACAGAATATTCGTTCACATCAAACACACCGCCTGTGTGGGTCTTGTCCGCCTGAATTCCCGTCGGGAAACAGACACGGAAGAAATGGTCTTTCGCTTTGTTATCCACCGTCACCGTCACTTCAACTTCAGGTGAACACCGTTTCAAGGCCACCTCCGTCCGGACAGGAAGTTGCACCATCTTTTCTCTTGTACGACACTGACTGGTTTTGTCGTATTCTTTAGGTACATTCAATTCAGTTCTGATGGCGAACCTGGCAAGGAACGGGGTGTCCGTTTCCAGAGAAATTTCTGCCGGTTCCCCGCGCGAGGTCACAAGCATATCATCCACCAACGGACGATGGCAATAAAGGTTACCTGCTTCACCACTATCGATGAAATAATTCAGTCCCTCATACGAGCTGCCAGTCTCCTTGTTGACCAGATCAAACGTACCGTCCTGATTAATGCTCAACCTGACAAAATCATTCTCCGCTGTCCACGGTTCACTGACCATGCTCTCATAAGGCGTACGCACAGGATCCCAATCGTCATGGGGGTATGGGTAAAGCGCCTGCTCTTTCCACTTCACCTTGAAGACCCGGCAGCCTGTAGCCGGAATATCACGGGCTTCAAAAATAATCTTAAACCGATTGACGTAAAACGGCATATTCCGATTACGCGGATGGTAAATCCCCGCTTTCGCCTGTTCGCACTTCAACGGAATCATTTCCACCTCTTCGCCGCTTTCGTTTTCTAAGTAAAGTTCATCCACCGTGATCTCAGCCGGTACGTCCACGTAGGCCTCGAGCACATCCGTGCGCTTAAACGGGCTGGGATTAAACACGCTCAGGAAAATATGTGTGTCCTCAAACGCAGCCGTATTGATTCGCGCTGCCTGGGTACGCATCGAGTCGTGAGCAATCGTCTCGGCAATTGTATCCGCCTGTTGCAACCGATGCCGGATATCGCTCACCATTTCAGCCGGACCCACGCCATGCAGCGAATCGTGAACTTGAGCCTGATACAAGTATTTAAGCGCCTTATCGATAAGGAGTTTGGGGTACCACGATGTTCCGGTCATCCACGCTGCGGTCGCAAAAGGTTCGGCCATCATATACAGTTTATTTTCGGCTGTCCCATTCTCGCGTTTCAATTCAGGATGAATCGAACACACATCGGTATGAACAGCACCAACCGGTCCATCCTTCATTTCACCGGTTACCACACCCAGATCACGCTGATTCAGAAGCGGCCGCACAGCTTCCACATAATCACTGAGGCTGCTGTGGTGGACTTCGTACTCTCCTTCCAGCTCCTTATTCGCCGCCTCAACGATCTCCGGAATCATAGGTTGCGGCTCGGTAAAGTCGATCCCGTCGAAGAAAAGCAGATGCTCCGGCGCCGCGGTATTTTTCAACGTAGACAGTGTCCGATCGAATCCTTCCCGAACCTTTTCCGGATGCATCGTGTTCTCGGGTTCGCTTATAAAGTGGAATCCAGCGTAATTGTCTTTCTCGCAGGTGTGGAACGTCTTACCCAACGTGCCCCATTCATAGCGCCAGTCTTTATGCCACGGATCCATGTCGTACACAATAGGCACCTGGCCTGCCATAAAAAAGTTCCAGCGATTTTCCGCGCCCAAACTTGACGTGGTGGCCCGGGTCCCGTCCGGGGCTTCCCAGATGAACTCATCATACGTCGAGCGATTCGGGTCCATATGCTTATAGAACAGGATGAAGTCTATGCCGAAACCGGCATAAATCTGTGGTAATTGCGCGATCTGCCCGAAGGAGAAGACGTTGTAGCCGACTTTCATCGAGCCGCCGAAGTCATCGGATTTCCGCGTGCCGGTCAGCAGGTTACGAACGATGGATTCGCCGTGAACCGACGACGTGTCTATCAGCGAATACCACGGCCCCACTTCGATTCGACCCTGTTGAGCCAACTCACGTAATTCCTGTTCTCTTTCCGGACGGACTTCAAGATAATCATCAAGCAGCGTGTACTGACCGTCAAGATTGAAATGACGGAAACCGGGCTTGCTGTGCATAATCTCAAGCAGATTGTCCATCAGATGGACCAGCCACATACGGGTATGCTCAAAGTCAAACCTGAATTCCCGGTCCCAATGCGTATACGACACAATATGGATTTGAGGAAGATCATTCGATTTTTCTGCTGTCATTTCGCTGGACTCCCATTAAAAGCATGTTCATCATTTTGGTTCGCAAAACAGAACTCACGCTCGTGCCGCGATTCTGATGACAACCTGAACGCCGGGCATAACAGCCCCCGTCCTTGGAGACGAACGTCCTCGCCCGTTATATGGCGTATACGAAAACGGCGGCGGACCGCCGTCTCCAAACCTGTGACTCACTCAGGCGTTCAGGTTGTCATCCGAAGTGAGCTCTGGAAGAACCGATAAAGGGTCACCTCGTGAACCAGATTTCAGTCACGGCTTTTTTTCCGGTGACAGCGGAGGCTCGTAATTAGCATAATTTAGCCATATACGTCTTATCATCAACCCTCTCGCAGACGCCCGACACCCTGCTGGGACCATTGTTCTGCGCACTGCAGCTTCAGGCGTTCTCGATACTGACTTTGATCGTTTTCACCTCAAACGGTCCCATATCGAACTTAACTTCGTTCCGGTCGACGTACATGCCGTTCGATCCCTCAACGGCGCACGACTCCTGTTCAACGGAACGCTCCAGGAAATCACATTCGGCCGCCCAAGCTATATCGACGCAGAAATACAGAACGGCGGATGTGCCCTGCCCCATTGTTTCGAGTATACGGAGGATTATGCCGTTGGCGTCTTCCGCCTGCTTCGCTGCTGTTACCAGAATGCCCTGCCCTGTAACCTGCACAATATTCGAGTAAACATGCTGCGGCGCATATGCCAGTTCCTGCCACCACCGCTGACTCACCAGATCGCCCACCTCGTTTCGAATTTCCCGGACACGCGCATGTTCGTTGAACTCGTATGCTCTACGAGGAGCTTCGGCCGTCTGCCAATTTCCCGGGTGCGGCATCACCCCGTACGCAAACGAAAACTCCCCGAGCCCGCTGACATCATCTAATTCAGGCCTCATAAGGGGACTCCGCATCAGACTCAGCCGCACTCGCGTTCGCACCGCATCATAACCATATTGACCATTATTCAGAAAAAGCACCCCGCGCGCTCCATTGGTTGCATCGACCCACTTCTGCATGTAGCGATCCGGCTCGTTCGGACTTGCCTGCGTGTACCCCCCGTCTTCGGCCGCCGAATCTGCGTCACCCTTTTCTACCTGCGCTTCCTTGTCCTGAGGCACACGCTCTGCTACACCATACGGTGCCTCGGCTGCAACATCGGTACATTCGAATCCCAGATCGAAACTCGCCTTAAGCATCACGCGCCTCGCGTACCATTGCCCTCGGGTTTCAAAGTGAAGAACTGGCGAGTCACGGTACAGAACAATATCCTGCATAATCACCGTCTCAGGCAAGTCGTCTGAGAGCTGCACTTGACGGGTTACCCGTATTTTCCCCCGGACAGGTCCTTCCTCAACCACCTGGACTTCAACTTCCCCGCCTCCAAGCTCGCACCCCGTGTACTGAATGTCCCACGGCTCCCAACTGTGCGTAGGAGGCCTTTTCTCCCAAGGCGCTTCCTCCAGGAATTCCATTCTGTTGCCAACCCCGTTTGCGCTAATGCATTCCAGATCATTCCGCTTGTCCAGGAAACGGGTTATCTCTCCCGACTCCGGATCAATTTCAACCCGGATCAGTCCATTATCCAGACCCCACCCCTGCACGAGGGACTCCCCGGATCCGTTCACGTCACTGGACGGCTCCGGCCGCAAGTTATAGATGTCGTAACCAATGCCCTGATCACTGGAATGGAGAACAAGAAGAGCCTCTCGACCGTCGAGAAGCTCTACCCGCTGACTGGGGACAGCTTCGCCGTTTTCCTGAAACACTGAACAGAACTCATTCTTTTCATCGGGAAACACAACCGGCGTGGTACGGGCCCAGGGCAATAAGTCGAACACCGCGTAGCCGGCCTCACCCGTATCACCGCTACCTCCCGTTTCGTGGAGCCGATGACAGATAAAAGCCAACGCCTGGTCAAGCGCCCATTGGCCGCGTCGGCGCGCTTCTTCGAAAAGACAGCGATCTTCCTTGTGCACTTCCCCATAACTGCAGCCGCAAATAATGTCATGGAATTGATTGACACACAAATCCCGCCAAGCCTGTCTCAGTTGCTCCGCCGGATAGGGAAATCCGGCAGGAGCAGCCAGCACACCGGCTTTTTCTGCGCTTACCAAGAGCCCTTCCAACTCTCTGTTCGAGTGTTTATTATAGAGATTGGATGTGTAGGTTCCCGTAAAGCCGGAAAATCCGAATTCGCCCTTCACGACCGGCAACTGATCGGCATAGGTTTTCATATCCTGCAAGACGTTATCGGCCGAACTCCAACCGCAGGAGGGAAGTTCGGGGTTTTCGTTATGCTGTCCCGGTAGTGGCACCCATTCCGTCTGCATGGTTATGCGTCGGTCAGACCCCAGCCCAGTAGCCACATGCGTAGCCGGAAATGCGGTTTCCTGCAATTCGGCTGCAGCACGACGGACCAAGTCCTCACCGGGTCGTCCGCCCCATAGTCCCGCCAACACAAACGCCGTACTTCCATCCGGTCCTTCCCACACACACTGATGCATGGTATTGCCGTTTGCATAACGCGGACGGAATCGGTGGAAGTAAACTCCTTCCAATCCCGCTTTCCGTAGAAGTTGCGGCATAGTATTGGGATGACCGAAAATATCCGGACTCCAGCAAACCGTTGCCGTTTTTCCGAATTTCTCGAGAAAATACCATTGACCAAGAGCGAATTGGCGAACCAGTGCTTCGCCGCCTGGGATCAGATGGTCTGCTTCCACCCATTCGCCGCCACAGAGCTCAATCCGACCTTTCTCCACATGCTCGCGTACACGGCGGAACAGATCCGGATATCTCTGTTCCAGAATGGCAAATGACCAGGGAGTCGAGCGAGAAAACACGAACGTATCATCGGCGGAGGCCTCAATCATCTCGAGTACCCGCTCAAAACACTGCCGCATCAACTCTTCGCCTTCCGGCACGCGGCACCACAGCCATGCAACGTCCAGATGCTGGGTGGCGATTACATGGACGCGCCCTCTTTCCGCTCCTTCCATAGTGTGATCCTTTGCTGTTGCCGTTTGCTTCTCTTTGCTTACAACACGAACACCAATTCAACAGTTAACAACTGACAAAGCAACTATATTTCTTCGTGAAGATTTCACGTATTAAGAACATTTACAAAAAATCCGAATCCCTTTGGCGGTTTCTACCTGATGTCACCCCATTCGAACACGAATGGTATACCTCTTCCCTGCATTTGCCGGCTAATTATGCAATGCCCGCCTTTTCCAATCCTTTACTTATTCAATTATAAGGAGCGCCCCCAATGGCCGAACAACAACCCAACATCCTGCTCATCCACGCGGATCAGCATCGCCGGGATTGTCTAGGCGCGTACGGCAACCGTGACGTCAAAACGCCCAACATCGACCAACTCGCCGCTGACGGGGTAACGTACCAGAACCACTTCTGCGCCTACCCCGTATGCACCCCTTCCCGATACTCCCTCCTCACAGGCCTGTACACCAGACAGCACCTGGGGTGGACGAATCACTCCGGAATTCCCGGCTGCTTTGATACGTTTCCCACGTTACTGAAAGATAGCGGTTACCGGACCAAGGCTGTGGGAAAAATGCATTTCACGCCCACGTACCTGGATGTCGGATTCGAAGAAATGGAACTCGCCGAACAGAACGGCCCCGGCCGCTACGACGATGATTATCACCGCTACCTCAAAGAGCGAGGACTTGTCGATAAGATCGATATGATGGACCAAGTGTCTGCGTGTCGAGAAAGGGCGCCGGACTGGTACTGGGACAACTTCGGCGCTGTTGAAGCCGATTTAGCGGAAGAACACCACTCCACCACCTGGATCGGTGACCGCGCCGTGGAAACGCTCGATGCATGGTCGGAACAACCCCAACTTCTTATGGTAGGATTTATCAAACCTCATCATCCATTCGACCCGCCGGCGCCGTGGAGTCAAATGTACAACCCGGATGATCTCGAACTCCTGCCCGGCTGGACAGAAGATCCTTTCGATAAAGATCTCGAAATTTCTTCGGGGTTCTTCAACCATACAGACCTGACTGAATCCCGCCTTCGCCAGGCCATGGCATACTATTACGCCACCATCTCCCACATCGACCACCAAGTCGGCAGAATGATCGAGAAGCTTCAGGAAAAGGGGCTGTACGAAAATACGCTCATCATCTACACCAGTGACCACGGCGATTACATGGGACATCATCACATGCTGTTAAAAGGCAACCACATGTACGACCCTCTCGTACGGATCCCGCTGATCATGAAATACCCCCGCGGCACTGACAGCGGAACGAATTCATCGGCGCTGTGCAGTAATATTGATATGGCTCCCACTGTCCTTTCCCTGGCCGGATGCTCCGTCCCGGCGAGCATGACCGGTATTGACCTTACCAGCACCCCGCAGGGACGAGACCAGGTGTTCTGCGAAAGTTCAGGCGGCGAGGAACTCATGCTGCGCTCCCAGAGTCGTAAGCTTCTGTTTTCCAAACGTAACGATGAAGTCCAGTTCTACGACCTGGCGCAGGATCCCATGGAACTGACAGACGTTTCTGAGAATCCCGAGTATCAGAACGAGCTACAGGAATATCTTCAACGCCTCATGCATTGGGGACTGTTCGACGCACTGCCTCCCACGTACCTCAACGAATATGAAAACATCCTCCAGCAACCGAATGTCCGCAGCCTGGCGGACAACCACAGAGAGGAAATGGAGACGTACTTCATGAACAGAATGGAAGATTCGTTAGACCCACATAACCAACAACTGCGTTGAGGGCTCGTACTTTTATTATGAACCGAGACGTCTGTCAGCCATTTGATCGGCGAAGTCGCAAGATCCCGAGCCTTATAAAGTGTCGGGGCCGATTTTTTGGATTGCGGCGCGCTTCGTGCGCCGCTTTGGCACTGCGCGAGGGCGTGGAAGTATAAACCCTGCGTATTTTAGGATAAACGACAGCACACCTTTTGAACCTGAAAGGCTTCTTCAGAAATATTGAGACGGGCTAAAACTGCGCTGTCGACTTGTCGGCGTTCATGCTTCAGCATGTCTGCCGAGTCTCATACCAGCGTGGCCGCCGGCCAAAGTCCGGACACCCCGAACAAGAGACTAATCGCGGTTTTAACGGTAACGACACGCTCAATGCAATTGTCTCATACCAGCGTGGCCGCCTACGAAAGCGTAGGATGTACCCAATAAGAAACTACGCGCGGTATTGACGGTAAATAATCGCTCCACGCAGTGGTCTCGCTCCACGCAGTGGTCTCATACCGGGGTGTCAGGGCGGCTTCGCCGTCCGGTGGGGTGACTGGTATATATGGAGATCGGCGGAGCCGATCTTTCGGACTGCGGCGCGCTCCGTGCGCCGCTTTGCACTGCGTGCAGCTTATCCCCAGAACTCACTTTTCCTAGCAACCTGAACGCCTGAGCAGGACTCTTGTCTGGAGCCGAACGTCCCCGTCCGGTAAGAAGGCTCCTAAAACGGCGGAGGACCGCTGTCTCCAGTCATGGCGGGTCTTGTTATGTCAGGCGTTCAGGGTGTCATCAAAGTCGCTGGATGTGCGTGAGTTCAGCACCGCGCTGATCGGCGATCCGTAAGAACCTGCGGTTTTGCGCCTTTATTCGCTGCCGACGCCCTTGAGCGATAGCTCCTTGGCAAAGTGACACCGGGCGTATCGCCCCTCTGCCCATTCTTCCAGCGCCGGATGCTGCTCTTTGCATATGTCCTGCGCGTAGGGACAGCGCGGATGGAAATAGCAGCCGGCAGGGGCGTTGGCCGGATCCGGCGGTTCCCCCGGGGGGGCAAAGCGCGTTATTTCCCCGCGGTAGCCGATTTTCGGCACAGCTTTAAGCAAAGTCTCCGTATAAGGATGCAACGGTTGGGTGAACAAATCTTTCGTTCTGGCAACTTCCACTACATTCCCGAGATACATCACCATCACGCGTTGGCAGATATGGTGAATGACACTCAGGTCGTGGGTGATAAACAACATGGACAGGTTAAATTGCTCCTGAAGATCCTGAAGAAGGTTCAGTATTGTAGCCTGAACGGACACATCCAGAGCACTTGTCGGTTCGTCAGCTATTATGAACGGCGGATTTACCGACAGTGCCCGGGCAAGTCCTATCCGCTGGCGCTGCCCACCACTGAACGCATGTGGATAGCGTCTGAGATGCCGTACATCCAGCCCCACCGTATCGACTAGGTCACGAACACGTTCCTCAAGTTCGTCACCTTTAGCTATGCCGTTGACTTTCAACGGCTCCCCGACAATATCCACCATCGGCATACGCGGGTTCAAGGACGAATACGGATCCTGAAATATCATCTGAATATATCGCCGGTAAGCCCGCAGCTCCTTTTTATTAAGGGCTAACAGATCAACCGCCTTATGATCAAAATTAAAGTTGATATGCCCGTCGGTAGGATCGAGCAGACGTAGAAGACACCGACCAAGCGTGGTCTTCCCACAACCGCTTTCGCCAACCAGGCCTACATTTTCGCCTTTGAAGATAGTGAAATTCACGTCATCTACGGCCTTGACGGTGCCCTTAACACGACTGAAAAAACCTTTCGTAATCGAAAAGTATTTTTTCAGACCTTCCACCTGCAGCAGTGGAGAGCTTTCGGTTGTTTCATCATTACTCATATAAAAAACACCTCACAAAGTGGTCTTTTTCCACTTCCCGCAACTGCGGGATAGTTGTATCGCAGGTACCGGCCATGAATTCCGGACAGCGCGAACAGAAGCCACACATAGGAGCCATATCCAAGGGGGTAGGAACTGTACCCTTTATTGTCTCCAGACGTGTGCCGCTTTCACGGTCCAGACGCGGGATAGCTCTCATCAGTCCCTGCGTATAAGGGTGATACGGATTCTCAAACACTTCCGACATTTCACCGGTTTCCACAATCCGCCCCAAGTACATTACCGCCACCCGATCGCTCATCTCAGCGATCACAGGCAGACTGTGGGTGATGTACATCACGGACAGGCCTAAGCGACTCTGAAGCCCTTTGAGTAGCTGCAGAATCTGTGCTTGTACGGTTACGTCGAGCGCGGTCGTTGGTTCGTCGGCAATCAGAAGCGAAGGTGATGTGCACAACGCGATGGCAATCATTGAGCGCTGGCGGAGTCCGCCGGACAATTGATGTGCATATTTTTCCATCGTAGCAGGCGGGTCCGGGATCCCCACCAGCTTAAGGGTTTCTATTGCGCGTTCGTCAGCTTCTTTCTTCGTTATACCCGGCACGTGCAACATCAACGCCTCATGCATGTGCTTACGTACAGTATGCATAGGTGACAGCGAGGTCATGGGCTCCTGGAAGACCATGGATATTTCCCCGCCGCGAATACTGCGCATTCTCTTCCCCGAAGCTTTCAACTTGAGAAGATCCTCTACCGAACCATCCTGGTGATGCCACAGAATGCGCCCGTCCGAACGCCCCGGCTTCTGAATAAGCCGCATAATGGAATGACCGGTCACGCTTTTACCACACCCGGACTCACCTAAGACGCCCAGCACCTCACCGCGATTGATTGTGAAGCTCACCTCGTCAACTGCGCGCAGTTCCCCTTCATCAATATCAAAACACGTGGAGAGGTTCTGGACTTCAATGACCGGATTGTGCTCCTCAGAAGCTCCAGTTGTGTTCGCATCAGGTTGATTGTCGTTATTGGTATGGGTCTGCTGCATCTCTTAATCCGTCTCCCACAAAATTGTATGCTAAGACTGCAATGACAACAAAGATCCCGGGGATCAGAATCCACGGATACATCAAAACGTTCTGTACGTTCTGAGCGCTCTTCAAAAGCGCACCCCAACTAACAGCCGGCGGACGTATGCCCAATCCGAGAAAGCTCAACCCCGTTTCGGCAATAATCATACCGGGAATCATGATTGTTGCGCGAACGATAATCCAGCTCAGAAAAGACGGGACCATGTGCACAAACATAATCCGGGATTCGCTCGCACCGGCCGCTTTGGCTGCGACGACAAAGTCTTCCTCCCGAAGCTGGAGGAATTTCCCACGGACGACGCGAGCTATTCCGCACCAGCGACGGAGGGACAAAATGACCGTTATCGCAAAGTATACCATAATTACGGACCACGTAGGTGGTAACGCAGCACTGAGGGCCATCCAGAAAGGAATAGCGGGGATACTCATAATAAATTCAATAACCCGCTGGATCAGCATATCGGGTTTACCGCCGTAGTAGCCGCTGATACCGCCCATAATCGTCCCGAGGACCAGAGCGAGAAAAACGCCCACAAGGCCGATCGTCAGAGAAACGCGTGCGCCGAATAGTATTCGGGAAAACAGATCCCGCCCCATCTCGTCTGCGCCGAACAGCAGAAATTTTCCCTTCTCCGTACCGATAAAGTGGGTCCGGGATTTTATGATTCCCAACATCGTGTAGGGCTTCCCTTCCACAAAAAACTTAAGAAAATGTTTCTCGCTTTTATCCGGGGTATAGTTCCGACTTAACGTTTCCTCGTTCAACTCCTGTTTATGGGGATATACAAACGGGCGCAAATGAAACTCGCCCGACTCATCAACGAAGTGCACCTTATGAGGCGGAGCGTGGATATACCCTTTCAGACGCTGATTTTTGCCGTAAGGCGCGAAAAACGGACAGAATATGGCCAGAATGTAAAAAATGCCTAAAACCGCGAGTGCGCTCACAGCAATCTTATGTCTAAAGAACCGCCTCGCCATCAGGCGCCATTGCGACGCCATGTACATCCGCTCTTCTGCGCTCAGCTCGCGCCGACTGTTCTGATCTTTCTTCTGCTCACGCTTCATAGTGCTTCCTGTCAAGTATACCTTATTCTTGGATCAATGAGGGCAAGCAACACATCCGAAATGAAGACCCCTATAACCGTCATGAAGGTCATAAGCATCACAATACTGCCGGCCAGATATGTATCCTGACTCTGGAGTGCCTGAAACAGCACGGGTCCTAGTGTCGGCAGATTCAGTACGATACCTACAATCGCCGCCCCGGAAACAAGTCTCGGAAACATGAACCCTATTCCGCTTACGATCGGGTTCAGGGCAAGGCGCACCGGTATCTTAAACAGGATTTTAAGCTCGTGCAGTCCCCGTGCGCGCGCAGCAATTACATACTGCTTCTTCAGTTCGTCGAGGATCAATCCGCGCATGGTACGTAATATACCCGCTGCACTGGCCGTTCCTATGACGATCAACGGAATCGGCATGTGTTTAAGCATATTCCATACTTTTCCCCAGCTCCATGGTGAAATGAGGTACTCCTGAGAAAACAGGCCTCCGATGCTGACACCGAACCATTTGTAGAAAGCAACCATAAGGATGAGAGCCAGGAAAAAATTCGGAATAGCCATACCGATAAAACCAAGTACTGTAAAAACGTAATCGCCCACAGAGTACTGGCGAGCGGCGGCATATATGCCGATTGGTATACCGATTAAGTATGTAAACGCAAGGCTCAAAAAAGCTATAGCGAAGCTGGGAGGGAGCCGCTCTCCAATAACATTTGTTACCGGTTGACTGAACGTGAATGACCGCCCCATGTCCCCTTGCAGAATCCCCCCCATCCACTTAAAATACCGAACATACATCGGCTGGTTTAGGCCGTATCTTTCTTTCAACGCTGCTATTTCCGCCTCACTGACGCTACCGCCCTGCTGCTCCAGCTCGGCGACATATGTATCCAGATAACTACCCGGCGGAAGCTGGATAATAATGAACGCGAAAATTGAAACGGCAATGAGCATCAGAATCATGTATATGAAACGACGTATTAAGTAGTGTGACATTGTCTCATGCTCCTTTGGACGACCTATCCAACCTTAGCTCCGGGACTGATACGTGTCCGAAGCTTCTTCAGAATCGCCGTAGCGTAATTTCCTTTTTAGGTCCTCGCCAGCGGGACGCCTTTGCAATTCTGCATTGTTTTTGAGAGCAGGCAACCGAGTACTGCTGTAAAATCGTCTTCTTTTGAGGCGGCTACTATACCACGTATAGCTAACGTCACCCGCCAGCTGATACTCTTCCACAGAATCTCTTGATGCCCTACTGCGCGAATGCACCCATGAAAAATATTTTTACGCGCCTTCAACTCATGGCTGGCAGAATGCGCCCGGCGCTCAGCTCATGCTCGGCGTACTCGGAGCCTTCAGCCAGCATTTGCCAACGGTCATATCAACGCATTCGCCTTATCCCACATGCGCCCACGGGGGTACATAGCCGGAACCGCCCGCGCATTTACTGCTGAATCGGAAACGAGCACCTGTAATGTAATACCCGGCAAACCTATGGCAAATGCTTATGCGAATACGTATCTCGCAGACCGCATCAGCCGTCCCATGAACCGCAATCCGCCGCAGGTGCGAAGGCGTTTTCTCTTCGCCGCATCGCTGCTGCGCAGGATCGTAAAGCACGGTGGAAGTGCTTCTACCGCTTAACCTACGGATAAAGACCAATAACAGGACCGCCCGGCATTTCGCTATTTTTTACTTTCAGGCAGCACATCGTCCCTGATTTTGCGTTTTTCAGGATCAGAATAGAAGAACTGCGACACATCATACGCACGCCAGAAATGGAGCTGCCATCCCCAGTATCCGTCTGTCGGTACGTTGACCAAATCCTTGTCGTAGACGGCCGGGGTAGGACTGCGACCGACGGTACCGATCCAGTAAACCTGGTTGGCCTGAATATCCAGCATCTTTTTGGCCAGTTTATGCCGTTTATCAATATCTGTGGTCGTTTTCCATTGCTGACCGATATTGTACCATTCGATAATCTTTTGAGGCGGTTTTTCCCCTTCTTCGCCGTCCGTTTCCAACCATTCAAACCAGGGGACTGAAGGGATACCCTGAAATCCGCCGTTTACCGGGAATACTCTGCATCGCCTGTAAAGCTTGGTCGATGAGTCCATATGCCAGTTAAACGTATCGCTTTCTCCGGACTTCAACCGAGACCTGTTGTATCCTGCGTTCTGCGGTTTCGCATTAAGCTCGATGCCAACCTCGGCTAAACTCTCCCTGAGGAGTTCCACGATCGAGGTTTTGGGCCCTTCTCCCGCCCAGTATTCAAGATTAAAGGAGACGGGATCTCCATCCGGCCTCAGTCGTCGACGATGTTTCTCGTCCCACTCCAGGCCCATTTCGTCCAAAAGCTCGTTCGCTTTCTCTACATCCCGCTCCGCGTAGGATCTTGCCCATTCTTCCTCGTAATAGGGAGCTATAGGTAAGACCGTGGCTTGACGTGGCGTAGCTTTTCCGTAATAGATGACGCGATTGATTTCTTCCCGATCGATGGCCAGGGACACAGCTCTGCGGAATCTTACGTCCCGAAATATGTCGCGTTTCACGGGGTCAGGACTAGACAGATTGAAGGAAAATACGAACTCCCCTCCTCTCAAACGCTCCAGCAGGTGTACTTGTAAGCCGGATTCTTTTTCAAACGATTTCAACAGGGAGTAGTCCTCAAGATTCACGGTCGCACTGGCCACGTCCACTTGACCGAAGGCCATTTTGCCCAGTGCAATTCTCGGGCTGTTACAACGTATCACCAACAGGCGGTCGATGTAAGGCAATTGGTTTCCTTCGGCATCCACCTGGTGAAAATACGGATTCCGTTCGTACAGTTTATAGGACGGGCGAGATTTGACCGGTATCCATGTTTGAAGCCGCGGCAGATCGAAATTGACCTGCCATCCTGGTCTGCTCCGTTTATTCTTGAAGTAATTGGCCCAGGTGTCAAAGCCATGGCTTTTTGCTTCTTCGACAACTTCCGGATTGTACTTTTTGTGAAATTGTTTCAAATAGTGTTTCGGTGACTGCGTCGGCCCATGATTCGCCCATCCGTGAAACCACATGGTGAACATCGGATTAGGGTCCGCAAATTGCCATTGGACAGTATATTCATCAAGTTTTTTTAACTCCGCACGTTCGTCGCCCGTTTTGTAACGGCTGGGCAAAACCGGCTTCAGGTCTTTGTTCAACATAATGTCCTTCCACCAGAAGATGACATCCTCTGCTGTATATTCATGGCCATCGGACCATTTCAGTCCTTTGCGAAGATAAATTGTATATTTTTTGTAATTATCCGAAATGTCATAGCCTTTTGCTACGTCGGAGACCACTTCCTCTGTATCAGGACTGAACTTGAATAACGTAGCGACTTTACTGGTCAGCACGTCAGAAGAACTCCCCCCGCCGACCGTAACCATAGTGAGGCGTCCGCCGTACTTTCCGACACGGTCCCTCGGTTTCACCACCCTCGGAGACTCGGGAATCCGTTCCTCCACGGGCGGGAGAGTACCTGCCTCAACGTCCTGATCGAGCATAGGGGCCTGGTCGTATTCGCCCGCCGGGGAGGATGACGTTGAGAGTACCACGTTACCTACAATCAGTAACAGGAGACTGTAAACAAACAGGCTGTTGCAGACCGGCTTATAGCTTATTGTCTCTGAACGCTTCGGCATCGTTCTCACTCCTTTTTGGTTAGCACTCTTAGAGGCAATCACCCTATGCGGTCCAGGCGACCGCTGATCAGCAAAAATACGGCAGTGACCGCCGTGTTCTGATGTCTTCCATTAGCCGCACTACTTTATTACTTTTATCTCATTTGTCCAGCCTTTCCTCCTCAATACGAACGTTTCAGGATTGGTTCCCAGCCGCATATGAAGGGAGTCATTGACCTGCTCAAGGAGCATGGGGCGTTAAGTTCCAGCATCATCGGCGGAAGAGTGCAGACGCCGCGTTCGGTTCTGATCGCAACTTGGACGGACGACCCCACTATGCCCCTGCAGCCGGCGGCCTGCGTCGCCCGACGGATCGCATAGCCGCTCGAGTGGCAGACTGACACGCCGGATTCACAATAAAAGTATGACCATGCCCGCCTGTGTAATCAGCGGAGACCCAAGGATTATACACTTCGTTGTCCGTCCTCCCGAACTCAAGCGCATCCCGCGGTTTTCGTGACAAGGTGGATGTCTGATCGTGCGGTCTTTTACAAATGTAACGTAACAGCTTTTGACCACTGCGATAGCGAGTTCATTACCTCAGCTCAAACAGCGCCACGTCCTCTTTACCGAACTTGTGCGATTCGGTATTTTTGATCGATTCATGCGGATTCTCACTCATAAGGTCCCGCACTTCCCGGCCCTCGGCCCACGGTATTGGAGCAGTTATAGCTTTATCCGCATGGTTCAGCACGGCAAGATAGAGTTTCCCGTCATGTTTGACTCGCCTCAGTTCCAGCCGGGCCGTAGGCAGATGAAAAGACCAGGGACCTCGTCCGCGGAAACGGTTCCAGGTCCAGTATTTTCCCTGGCCGATGGCTGTATAGGGCTCCATTAAGCCGTCCGCCGGTTTAACAACATCGCTCAGTTCGGGCCAGTCCTGAATCACGGTGGCGCGTTTCTTCACTTTGTTGAGGGCGCTTTCGGGAAGCGGTTCCCCATACTCGTTGGTGTTCGGCACCTGGCCGACCGCGATCAGACGTCGGTCCGAAGGAAGCTTGCTGAGTCTCTCTATCGTCTGATCCGTCAACCAGGGTGCATCGATGACCATCACGTCCTGCACGCTTTCGGCAGATATGTCCCGGTCCAGCACGTATTTCCATTGTCGACCAAGCGCTCCCATATAGCCATAGGCCTTGATCGCTCCGCCAAGGTAGGATTCCTCCGGCCGCGGGTCATATTCATCCCAGGCGCGATTGGCTTCTGTAATGAGGACTGTCAAATCCGCCTCCGCGCGCGCTTCCAGAAAAGCACGGAAGATGGGTTCGTACCGTCGGATTTTATTGCGGGTCAGTTTTTCCGCCCGACCATGTTCCGTGCTCCGTTTATGGGACACGGCCCTGCCTCCCGTCGATCCCCAGACGTACGTGGTGGACTTAAATTGCCCCATGAGGTATTTCGAAAAGATGTCGAACCGCACGCGCCTGGGATTGGAGTGCGTGTAGATATGATCCTCCGCATTCCAAACTGGCCAACCCCTGCCGGTTTGCACCGTATCCACTAAAATCTGAAGTTCCACCGAGGCGTATTTGCAGGGACCGTGGTCGTGAGCAGCGCTGTTGAATTGTCCTGACGCCCGCTGATCATAAGGATCCTTGCCGTCTTTTGTCGAGTACAGGAATCCATCTCCCAGATACGACCGCATTTCTGCGATCCGCTCATCATACCAACTGGCCCACACGGCTCTGCAGTGGCGACGCAGATCGAGAAGATCCGGGTATTCTGCGTATGTGTAAGAGCTGTTTGAAAACCGCTGCCGCCGCTGATAGTTTTCCTGGGCCGGCCCTATGATGCCCTCATAGATATCAGCAACTTCCTCCAGGCGGAGGCCAGGGAGAGTGATCCCGTCCCAGCTGTCATAGTCGGTATGCCACCGCTTGTTGAGCTTCTCCAGCGTCCCGTGCTTCTCCCTCGCCCATTCGGCAAACCCGCCGTTCTTGATACGATGAAACGCTTTTTCCCGCTCTGAGAGCTTTTCTTCGTCTTTCCCGTCGAAATCCCCTCGGTACATTTTACTCATCCAGTGGCTCGCACTGTCTTCGTTTTTAAGATACGCTCCCCAACATGAGGGATGCCTGGCCATTTTCTTGGCCGCGGCAGCATGGCGAGAAAGGCCACCTGCCCGATCTTCTTCGGTAACCTCGGGCATCCCGGAGATCAGCATGCCATTCTCATCCGCCCAGGTCATGACCTTTTCCGAATGGCCACCGAACATTACGGAGTTATACCCCATCATTTTCATTTTTGTAAGTTCTGAGAATACGGTGGTTGAATTACCCCCGTGAAAATCCACCCCATGCACCATCATCGGTTTTTTCTCGGTTTCCCATGGCTTGTCGCGCCAGTAAGAGGGTGGCTCAAACTCGGGCAGCTTCCTGTCGGCTGGCGCGAAAAGATAATGATTTTTCTCCGCCAACCTTACCTGCGCAGCCGGGGACCGCAAAAACTCAACAAACGCCTGCACCTGAGGAACCCATACATCCGTCCGGTAAGCCACACCGTATTCAACCCCGCCCGCTACTTCGCGGTTGCGGTAGACAAGCTGCTGGGCCACCGGAACATACCTCATGTTTTCCTTATATTTTTCCGGAACGCGCTGCCCCCAATCCTGACGGGATGTGATGGTTAGGTCGTACCCTCCACCGCGAACGCATGAAAAAGCATTGTTGAACCGACTCCATCGGCCACTGATATCATCGGCTGGCACTTTATTAAGATTCGGGTTGAACTCCTGCAGT